>JAATEU010000465.1 GCA_015655565.1 Clostridiales bacterium | reverse complement strand
TAGAATCCCCGTAGGTGATATAAGATTCTGCATCTTCTACTCCTTCATAAAGATCAATACTGGTGTTGTCAATATTAGTTTTTGGCATTGTATCTTGAGCTTTTAACAAATTTTCATTTTCTTGCTTATTGGGCGATGTACAAGCAACCAAAACAATTACTAAAATAGCACAGATTACAATGCATGTGGTAGTTTTTCTCATAACTAAATTCTCTCCTTTATCCTGCGGTAACATTTTCGTTAACCACAATATTGCCTATTTTGTATAGCTATAAAAATTAGTTGCGCATTTTTCGTCAAAGTTTACTGCCAAAACATAAATTGCATTGGAATTCTTTACACTAAAATCAAGAAATCTCATGTCTTGAATGTCAAATGGCTCATAGCTGTTATCCATAATCTTTCTGAATTTTCCATTTCCCATGTCGATTCTGTATACACCGTTCTTTTTAAGAAGGTAGATATATTTTCCTGAAATATCGAAATCATAGTCGTATTGAAAACCTAATTCTTCGGAATAATCATGTGGCTTAATCAGATAGTCGTAATCTGCAAGACGTATAATATTTACTACTTCACCTGTGGAGAAGTCAATTACAACAATATTTTCTTTCGATTTATCCCGCATATAAATAAACTTGCCATCGACTTTCACATAACCGTAAGGATAATGGCCGGTATCATACTCCTTAATTATTTTTCCTGATTCTAAATTAATAAGCTGCAGACTGTTATAAAGTCTTAGTTTTTCATTCCAGTTTGCTTCATCTGAAGAAGTGTCGGCGGAATAATAAGTTTCAAGCAGCACATTTCCGTTCGTTACCGGGTAGAAATTTGCATACCGGCTATTTGTAAGACCAGAAACTTTTACCTTATATTTTACTTTGAGATAATTGTCTAATTGATAAATATAATATTCGTCATTATATTCAATGGCCATGTACCAGTCACCTGCGGAGTCCCTTTGAACATTTACGGCCCTATTCGTTTTTAAGGGATTTGTTGTTTGTGCAGTATCTGTATAACGGTAGACCTTCGTATTCCATTTACCATCTGACCAGGTGAGAACCCTTAAAGCATATTCGTCCAAAGTATAAGTTTTCTGGAGTTCCCATTTGCCGCCGGTCCATGTATATACCTTATCGCTGTTAGACTTGCTTGTATCAAGTTTTACTGTGTCATAGCAGACGGGAGTTTTGCTGGCTGTCTGCTCCATAGAAAAGATTCCGCTGGAACTGGAACGGTAGAAGTCATTAAAAATATCATATGATTTTTGCGTATATTGATTGATAAGGTCAGGTCTGTTAACTTCACTTAGGTGCAGAATCGAGTCACTTTCATTTATTGCAAAAGCAGGCTCTTCTGTCAGCAGTTTTTTTGTTTTGTTAAATTGCTTTTCATCAATTTCATGAAGAACTTCTGGGGACATTATACTTGCCAGATAAGAATAGGTAATGTCCGTACTACTGTTATTGTTGATTCTATACTGCAGATACACTGCCAGACCAAAACCGGCCGTTAATGTGGGCTTGGAGTCAGAATCGGTAAAATTCAGCTGTTTGGCATCTGCAATATTGGCGTAGTACATATCAATCCAGACTTGTTGTGCAGACAAAATGTTCAAATTCGGAGAGTCTAAAAATCTATTGTAAAAGGTTTGACATGGCACGAAATAGAATTTCGTACCGGCTTTTCCCAATGATTTCAGTGCATCCAAATTATCATCAGTGGGTTGTAATCCTACCATAATAACTTCGTCCGCATCAGCAATTCCAGACTTTACGGCAGCGTCCGCCAAAACGGATGCTACACTGTAGGAGAATATGTAATCTACTGTGGATTGGCTTACAACAGGGTCTCCCAGGTATTTATAAAATTCAGGAACCTTGGCGTTGACCAGATTGTGGTTTAAGATAAAAATTGTATGTATTTTGCTATCTGTGTTTTCATTACCGTCTGAATCCGGAACGGTTACGGAAGTTACCGGACCGTATGTCACGGTAACCTGGCAGAAATACGTTTTCCCGGGATCCATACCATATTTTTTACTGGTGAAAGTAACGTTAGCTTTGCCTTCACCTACTCCGGTAACGCGGCCGTTTTTATCAACGGTTGCCACGGAGGTGTTACTCGACTGCCAGAGGCTTGAGAACAAATCAACATCAGCCGGAAGCTCATTCATATATAAATCACTGCTTTGACCTGCATATAGTGATAATGCTTCCGAACTGATATAAGGAGCTTCCAAGGTCTCATTGTTAACAATTTCACCGCTGCTTTTCCCTTCTGATGTTACACTTGCCTTTACAGTCAGCAGGGGCATTACAACAGGTATTGCCAGCGTTAATGCCAGGGCAAAGCATAATACTGGTATAACCTTTTTAAAATTTTTCATAGTACATCTCCATGCATCTTTCCCAGATTTCGATAATTTTTGTTGTTACCATGAATTATATAACAATTATAATTTGGATGTCAAACATAAGACATGTTTGATATTAATATTGTATCTTGAAAATATAACTCGCTATTTATAAAACACGGTATTTTTGCTAAAATAGAATCATCAATATAAATACT
>JAATEU010000226.1 GCA_015655565.1 Clostridiales bacterium | reverse complement strand
AACATCCTTCAAATTTCTTTCCTTAAAATAAGCCTGAATCCTTTCCTTTGTATGAGGATCCTCAATCAGGTTTCTTTGCAATACCTTTGCGGTTACTTCTTTTGTTAAATCATCCTTTGTCGGCCCCAGTCCGCCGGTTAATATAACCAGGTCGGAACGGGATAAAGCCGTAACCAATGTCTGTTCCAGCCGTTCTTTATTATCGCCTACCGAAACCTGGTAATAATTCGATATTCCAAGTTCCGCACATTTTAACGATAAATAATTTGCATTTGTATTAACGATATTGCCAAGTAATATTTCGGTGCCTACACTAATCAGTTCTGCTATCATGATAATCCTCCCTTAATTGCCTTTTTCAGAAAAAACCTTTCGATTCTTATACAGATAATCAACTAACGATGCTATGGTTAAAATCAGGGATAAATATATAAATATTTGTTCCAGCAAATTAAATACAGGCTGATTCAAATTAATAATCAGTAAAATTGACATGATCATCTGGGCTGTTGTTTTAAGTTTGGCCAGATAACTGGCAGCTATGACAATTCCGTTATCCGATGCCACCAGTCGGAAACCGCTTATGATAAACTCCCTTGAGATGATAATTATAATGATCCAGGCAGGAACCAGCTTTAATTCAACAAAACATATCAATGCAGCCGAAACTAAAAGCTTATCAGCCAAGGGATCCGCAAATTTGCCAAAATTGGTGATCAAATGATATTTTCTTGCCAGATAACCGTCCAGGGCATCCGTCAGACATGCAAGGATAAAAACAACCGCTGCAATATATTTACCTGCAGGAATATCCGGTAAAAGAAAAAATATCAAAAATAATGGAATCATGAACACTCTGACAATTGTTATTTTATTTGGTAAATTCATAAAAACACTTCCTTTCTCCCCTTAGGGCCCTAAACCAATTCTCCGATTAAATCATATTCTTTTGCATCGGTAACCAAAACATCGACAAATTCTCCGGACATTAATTCCCCGCGTGACTGTACGAAAATATATCCGTCTACACTCGGTGCATCCATATAGGTCCTTCCGACATAAACATGTCCAAGGGACAGGATCCTGTCCTTACTTAATATGTCCTGGTCCGTCATAGTATCATCCGGTAATTTACCTGCAATCATAACCTTCAGTTTTCTCCCAATTTTATTTTTAGCATGTTCAAAGGCTATATTCTGCTGTAGTTCCATGATTTCAGCCTGCCTTCGTTTTTTAATGTGTTTGTGAATCTGATTTTTCATTTTGGCAGCCGGAGTATCCTCTTCTTTGGAATAAGTGAATACTCCAAGCCGGTCAAAAGCCATTTTCTTTACAAATTCTTTTAATTCATCATGCTCTTCTGCCGTTTCTCCCGGAAAACCTGTTATCAGTGTAGTTCTAAGGGCAATATCCGGAATATTTTCCCTGAGTTTTCCAATGATATAAATCAATTCCTCCTGATTGGTTCTTCTGCCCATTCTCTTTAAGATATTATCTGCTGCATGCTGTATGGGCATATCAAGATAGTTGCAGACTTTCTCTTCTGTTTTTATGACTTCAATTAATTCATCCGTAATTTCTTCCGGATAACAATAAAGGATACGTATCCATTCAAGTCCGTCAATTTCACATAATTTTTTTAAAAGTCCTGGTAATGATTTTCCGCCATAGATATCCTTTCCGTAAAGGGTTGTTTCCTGAGCCACCAGAATTAATTCCTTTACGCCGTTTTGTACCAGTTCATTTGCTTCTTCCAGCAACCTTTCCATGGGAATGCTTCTGTAATTACCCCGTATTTCAGGTATAATACAATAAGTACAACGTTTGTCACAGCCCTCCGCTATTTTTAAATAAGAGAAAAATCCTCCGGTTGTATTGATTCTGGAGGTTTTAACCAAAGAAGCCTGTTCCGGTTTTTTTATACGGACGGTTCTTCTGCCTTCCGACACGGCTTCAACAGCACCCACTATCTCATCATAACTGGAGGTTCCTAATATGGCATCTACCTCGGTAATTTCCTTTTGTATGTCTTCCTTATACCGCTGAGCCAGACAACCTGTTACAATTAAACCTTTCAGGTTCCCGGTTTTTTTATATTCAGCCATTTCTAAAATGGTGTTAATGCTTTCTTCTTTGGCATCATTTATAAAACAACAGGTATTAACCACAATGATATCTGCTTCCTGCTCATCGTTGGTTATCCTATAACCTTTTTCACGAATTAAACCCAGCATAACTTCACTGTCCACTAAATTTTTATCACAACCTAGTGAAACAAATAATATATTCATGTTTACCTCCAAATAAATATGTTAATTAATAAAATATCATCTTTGACATTTTAACAGTTTTTTTCTGAAAAGGAAACTATTATTTTATAATTGACTTTTATTCCGGTTTTGTTATGATGGAAGCAAACACCGGTATTTATCTCAGGCAAATGTTTTATGTGAATCGGCCGTTTCAGGAAATACCATAGGTTCTGCTTTACTGTGTAAATTTCACATTACCTATTAATTCACGCGTATATCCGCAGATGGGAGTCAGAAATGAAAAAGTTTTTAAAATTCTTTATACCAACGATAATAGTAATTATTGCAGCATATATTTATTATTATATCACACTGCCCGCCATTAATATCCATTCACCGGGTTTTTGGTTTTTTATTATAGGTGCACTGGCAGTTATTAGTATCGCAATCGGATTTACAACTATCGGTTTAGACGGCAACGGACGCCGTTTATCGGGAGCTTTTTTTAAGAACAAATTTTTTGTCTTTTCCTTTACCCTTACCGGCTTAGCTGTTTTAATTTATATTGCCGGAAACATATTGTCATCCCCCATAGTAAATGCCAAAAAGTATCAGCAGTTGATAACCATAACGGAACGTAATTTTACGGATGATATACAGGAAATTTCTTTTAATGAAATCCCTATTCTGGATAAAGATTCCGCCACACTTCTTGGTTCAAGGAAAATGGGCAGCATTGTAGAATATGTATCCCAGTTTGAAGTTGGTACCAATTATACACAGATCAATTATAAAGGTGTACCTACCCGGGTTACCCCACTTAAATATGCCAATTTTATTAAATGGCTCACCAATCATTCCCAGGGTGTTCCTGCTTATCTGCAAATTGATATGACCACACAGGAAGTTCAGCTAATGAAATTAACAAAGGGTATGTATTATTCTGACTCGGAGTATTTCGGAAGAAATATCCACCGGTATTTACGGTTTAATTATCCAACCTATATTTTTGATACGGTTAATTTTGAAATCGACGATGATGGTACGCCCTATTGGATTTGTCCGGTTAAAGATTATACAATCGGTTTATTCGGCGGCCAGACAGTAGGCAGGGTTGTTATTGTAAATGCAGTCACCGGCGGGCATGCAGACTATGCAGTTGCAGATGTCCCACAATGGGTTGACCGCGTTTATTCCGCCGAATTATTAATATATTTATATGATTATTACGGTACCTTAAAGCATGGGTATTGGAATTCCGTATTCAGTCAGAAGGATGCTCTGCAGACAACGGATGGTTATAATTATATAGCACTGGAGGATGATGTTTGGGTTTACACCGGTGTAACAAGTGTAGTCGGGGATGAATCCAATGTAGGATTTGTTCTTATGAACCAGAGGACAGCCCAAACACGCTACTACTCTATTTCAGGGGCTGAAGAATATTCCGCAATGGCCTCAGCCGAAGGGCAGGTGCAGCACCTGGGCTATCTTGCTACTTTTCCGCTCCTTCTTAATATAGGCGGGGAACCAACTTATTTTATCGCTTTAAAGGATGCCGCCGGACTGGTGAAAAAATATGCCATGGTAAACATATCCCAATATCAGATTGTTGCAATCGGGGATACGGTAAATGAATGTGAAAAGACCTATCTGGAGCTTATGAAATCCAATCATATTAATGTGGAGGACACTTCAAAACTGCCCCAAATAACCGGTATCATCACAAAAATAGCGGAAGGAGCGGTGGACGGCAGTTCCCATTACTATATTCTTCTTAATAACAGCAATGAAATATTTGATGTTGCTATCATAGATTTTATAAACATTATAAAATATGATATAGGAGATACGGTTACCTTTACCTACTCAGCCGGAACAGAATCCAATACCGTACTGGGGATCGAATAACTAATAAATAATCAAATAACAGCGTTTGCCAAAAACAGACATCCGGCAAAATCATACAACCACACCTGGAAGTTGCCGGAATTTCTATGAAATCTTCCCTCCTGGGTTTGTTCTGCCGGATAATATTAAAAGCCTGTTGACCAACCTTTTCAACTGCCACCGGCAGAATGAAAAGAAGTTGGAACAGGCTTATTATTTTTATTATGATGATTTTATTCTTGAATAACGATTTTTTATTTTTTGTATATAAAAATTGAAATTTATTTTCTTTCTTTTCATTTTTTTTATTTTATCAGGATGAGCATAATCACCCACAAAAGAAGATTTTATATAATGCGTGATACATTTTACATCCCTTGCTTTATTAAGGCTGCGTAATCCCAGATCAAGGTTTTTCCTGATTCGCAGCATGTCTTTGCTGTGATCGATTGTTGTTACTAATTTTCCGTCTTGAAAAATCAACTCGCGGACAAGCTTATAGCTGTAGCATGGAATATCATCATTTAATCCATAATTTTTTATAAGTGTATTGCCAATAATAATTGCGCCTGTAAACTTTACAGGAACCATAATATTTTTATACTGTACGGTTTGGATTCCTTTTTCTGCAAGACAGGATTCCGGCTCAACTCCGTTAATGGTCGGAAATCCTCTGTCCGAAGTAACCGTAAAACTCTTCAGATATAACTGGTATTCTTTTATTTCATAGATACTAATATAATCAAAATTCTTATCATTTGTCCAGGTGGGTGATATTCCAAATATATCCGGTTTAACAATATCTTTCCATTCACATTTTAGTATTTGAAATGATGTATCTTCTGTAAATATAGTATCTCTTGCATCCATATTATCTCCTCAACAGCTCCCATGGCAATAATCAAAACAGCATTTCGACTCCATTTTCCTGAAATAGAATGCTTTTATCTGGAATGTATACTATCTACACAATTATTCATAAGCATGGCGATGGTCATAGGTCCAACTCCGCCCGGAACAGGGGTAATCGCACTTACATGGTCAATCACATCATTAAAATCAACATCACCGCATAATTTATTATTTTCATCACGGTGAATACCTACATCAATTACAACAGCACCTTCTTTCATATAATCCTTGTTAATATATTTAGGTTTGCCGATTGCAACGATTAAAATATCGGCACGTTTAGCGACTTCTTTCAAATTTTTAGTCCTGGAGTGACAAATTGTTACCGTGCCGTTTTCCCTAAGTAATAACAAAGCCATCGGTTTACCGACAATATTACTTCTCCCCATAACTACACATTCCCTGCCTTCTATTTCTATTCCGGAACGTTTTAATAATTGGATGACTCCGGAAGGCGTACAGGATACAAAGCCTTTTTGTCCGATTGTTAACGCACCTGCACTTTGCGGATGAAAGCCGTCTACATCCTTAACAGGGGATATGGTCCGTATGATTAAATCTGCATTGATATGCTTTGGTAATGGAAGCTGAACCAAAATGCCGTTAACATCTTCTCTTTGGTTTAATTTTCTTACTAAATCCAACAGTTCTACTTCTGTAGTCTCTTCCGGCAGTTCATAGGTTAAGGAATGGATGCCTATATAATCGCAGGCTTTCTTTTTATTGCCGACATATACAGTGGAAGCAGGATCCTTACCGACCTGGATAACAGCCAGGGTTATCTGTATGCCTTCCGCTTTGTATGCCGTAACTTTCTCCTTTAATTCATCCTTAATATCATTAGAAATTTTTTTACCATCAATAATAAATGCCATTATCAGACACCTTTGCCTTTCTGTTTTGTGTTCCTGCATTCGTTATTCATATCCCGATAGTAATTTATTAAACAGCCTTTTTGGATGATTGCTCTTTCATCCTCCGTTAATTCACCAAGTTTTAAAGTAAACTCCTTCATATCCCTGTTAACAACATATGCCTTAATTTCAGATATTTTCTCAATTAAAGCAGTTTTAATATCTTTAATATAGAGATAATCACCATTTTCAAATGGTAATTCTTCCGTATAGATAAAGGGAAGCATACCCCAGTTAATTAAGTTGGAACGGTATCTTTTGGTAGCATATTCTTTGGCTATATTGGCTAATCCGCCAAGTACCTTCTGGCAGCTTGCTGCCTGCTCCCTGGCCGAACCGTCTCCCGGTTTTACCGCATAAATCACACTTCCGATTTCAATTGTTTTAGCATCCGCCCGGAATCTTTTATTGATTTTATCAAATACTTCTTTT
>JAATEU010000392.1 GCA_015655565.1 Clostridiales bacterium | reverse complement strand
ATTTTAGGGCGGGCGATATATTAAAAAAATTTGGTCTGCTAATTGTAGTTATTATTATGATTCTGGTAATGTCGATTGTGTCGCCTGTATTCATGACCTCAGGAAATATTATTAATGTATTCAGACAAGTATCCATCAACGGAATTTTGGCAGCAGGCATGACATTTGTTATTTTGACTGGAGGGATTGATCTTTCAGTGGGGTCTGTAATGGCAGTAACAGGTGTTATTACAGGTTCTATGCTTTCAAATGGAACGGATCCTAAAACAGCTGTTTTGGTTGGTATTTTAGCAGGCGCAATATTTGGTATCTTTAACGGGGTACTAATTGCATATTTTAATTTACCTCCATTTATTGCAACTTTGGCAAGTCAGACGATTGGCAGAGGTTTTGCACTTGTATATTCGGATGGCAAGCCTTTTACCATTAAGGATACCGGGTTTTTAAATATTGGAAAAGGAAGCTTGTTAGGAATCCCGATTCCAGTTTGGATTTTAATTGCAGTGTGTGTAATAGCCTTTATTATTTTAAATCATACAGTATTCGGCCGTTATATTTTTGCAATTGGCGGTAATGAAAATGCAGCAAAATTATCCGGTGTAAAAACCAAAACAGTAAAAATGTCGGCATATGTGATTGCAAGTACTTTGGCCGCGTTTGCAGCTATTATCTTGGCTGCGCGTATCAGTTCAGGACAGCCTACAGCAGGTGAAGGTTTTGAATTGGATGCTATAGCGGCAGTTGCTATTGGTGGGACAAGTATGAATGGTGGTATTGGAAGTCTGGGCGGAACGGTTATGGGCTTTATTATTATTGGTATGTTGAGCAACTCTTTAACCTTATTAAATGTTTCTTCATTTTATCAGCAGATTGTTAAAGGTATTATTATCCTGGTTGCGGTATTGCTGGATATGAGAACAAAAGGAAAGAATAAATAATTCAGGCACCAATTAAATGAACATATATCATTATTTTAAGGAGGATAAGAAGGTATGAAAAAGAAATTAGTAAGTGCAATTTTATGTGTAGCAATGGTGGCAAGTATTTTTACGGCATGTGGAAAGAAAGAAGAAACTCTGCCTGCACCGGCTGAAACAAAAGGAACGGCAGAAGAAACAGAAGAAGCAGCACCAACAGAAAAAGCAACGGAAGAATATACGATAGGCGTATTAATGAAACAAAATGCAGATACCTTTGTAAAGAATATTGCAGATGCCGTTCAGGCAAGGGGTGACGAACTGGAAGGAGTAAAATTATTAATGAATGATGCTGAAGGTGATGTAAATCAGCAGATTTCACAATGTGAATCATTAATTGCACAGGACGTAGATGCTATTATTTTAAATGCCATGGATGCGGAAGGATGTAATCCAATTGTTGATATGTGTAATGAAGCGGGTATTCCAATCATTGAATGCAACACATTAACTACAAATGAAGAATATACATGTTACATAGGTTCTGATGACGTTGATGCTGGTAAAATCCAGTCAGGCTTCTTAAAAGAAGTACTTCCGGATGATGCGAAAATTTGTATTATGTATGGACCTATCGGACAGTCACCGCAGGTTTATCGTAAACAGGGATATGAAGAAGGCGGGATTCTGGGAGGAACATATGAAGTATTACAGGATCAGACAGCAAACTGGAAGAGGGATGAAGCGCTTACACTGGCAGAAGATTGGCTGACAAGATATCCGGACCTGAACGCTATTGTTTGTCAGAATGATGATATGGCTATGGGTGCTTTAGAAGCGGTTGAAGCGGCAGGAAGAAAAGATGATGTTGTCATTGTCGGTATTGATGCAATTGACGATGCAGTCCAGGCAGTGAAAGATGGCAGACTTGATTGCACGGTATATCAGGATTCGAAAGGTCAGGGTGCCACTTCAGTAGATGTTGCATTAAAGTTAGCCAAAGGCGAATCAGTTGAGAAAGAAGTTATGATTCCGTTCCAATTAGTTACGGTTGATAATGTAGACGATTTTATAAATTAATTCAAGTCTTTAAGATTACAAAATCGGAAGGATAATTGTAACGATTCAATCGCTCCGGATAATTTAAAATAACCGCTATGGTAAAGATAGTGTTGGTGCATGGCGACCTTTACTATAGCGGTTTTTAGAATAGAGGAATAGATTGAAAGAAAATATAATAAAGAAAGGGTGCCACATATAGATTCTTTCAACCTTTTTATTTAAGACAATAGAATGTACACTTTGCGGACATTTTATTGTATGTGGCAGTAACACATCTGCAGGCAGCTGTGTTATGCAATGTGAGTAAATATGTTAAAAAAAATACCTAAAATTATTTCACCGGAACTTATGAAAATCATGATGGAAATGGGACATAGCGATGTGCTAATACTTGCAGATGTAAATTATCCGGCTCAGAGCAATGCCAAAAGAATTTTAAGGGCAGAAGGAATAGAAATTCCGGAATTATTAGAAGCAATCCTGCAGTATTTTCCATTAGATTCATTTGTTGCTGATCCGGTTAAACTTATGCGGCATATGGATACGGAACCGGAACCGGATATATGGGAGACGTATGATGCAATCATACGCAGACATGATAAAGAAAAAGCTTTTAACGAGTTTGGTTTTATTGACAGACTTCCATTTTATGAAGAATCACAAAAAGCTTATGTAATAGTTCAAACAGGTACAACTGCCCGTTATGCGAATATTGTATTACAAAAAGGTGTGATATAGGTGATGCTATGAAATTTAAAGATGAAAAACAGTATATTGGTCATGTAGATCAAATCTTCAAAGTGAAACATATAAAATTACAGGATGGAAAAGCCAATGGAGTTACTATGATTCAGGTTCATAATAGCTCGGGAATGAATTTCGATATAAATATGGATCGTGGAATGGATATTCCATATCTGGATTTTAAGGGACAGAATATTGGATTTGTTTCTCCTTGCGGAATTGTTAGTCCACAGTATTTCGATGATAAAGGGCTTGGATTTCTAAAGAGTTTTACTGCAGGTTTCTTAACCACCTGTGGATTGAAACATGTAGGAAATCCATGTGAGTATGATGGGCAGAGCTATGGTTTGCATGGTAATCTATCCCACATACCAGTAGAACAATTTAGTTATGAAATTGTGGAAGATAAAGAAGAAATACCTTATCTGGAGATAAAAGGTAAAGTTACGGATGCTATGATATTTGGAGACAAAATATCATTAGCACGTGCGATAAAATGTTATTATAAAGAAAAAAAATTTACGATTTCTGATATTGTAACCAATGATGGATTTAAAAAAGTACGTCATATGATTTTATATCATATGAATATTGGATATCCGATTCTGAGTCCGGACAGTGAAGTGTATATACCTTTCGTGGAAGTAAAACCGAGAAACGAGCATTCTAAATCAGGAATAGACAGTTGGAATAAATTGCAACTGCCAGATGCAGATTATAAAGAAATGTGCTATTACCACACATTTAAAGGGGATAAGGAAAATATTGCTACGGTTGCTATATATAATTCAAAACTGGAAATTGGCATTGCTATTGACATTGATGTTTCTACCCTGGACCACTTTGTTCAATGGAAGATGATGGGAAAGGGTGAATATGTAATGGGCCTTGAACCGGGCAATGTAACGATTGATGGAATTGAAGATGCAATTACGAATGGTTCCATGAAATATTTGAAAGCTGGAGAAAGTTTTAGATATTATTTGAATGTTAAAATTATAGAAGGAAAAGAGGAATTTGAATCTATTAAGAAGTAAAAATACGAAAAAGTGAAACAGGAAGGGAATATTTAAAATGGCAGATAAAGTGAATCAGAACTGTATACGGAATTACTTATACCCAAAACAGTACCTGAAAAGGAAGGTTAGAAAGTGAATGAAATATTTAGTAGGAATTGATAATGGCGGAACTTTTTCAAAAACAGCAATTTTTGATGAAAATGGAATGCAGATTTCTGTTGTAAGTCTGCCTACTGTAACCATTACGCCAAAACCTGGTTATTCCGAGCACGATATGGATGATCTTTGGAAGATAAATTCGGAAACAGTGAGAACTGCTATTGAAAAAAGCGGTATTCAAGCAAAGAATATAGCAGGGGTTTCTATTTCTGGTCATGGAAAAGGTTTATATATGATAGGAAGAGATGGTAAACCTGCTTATAATGGAATTCTGTCAACCGATGCAAGAGCATGGCAATATGTAGAGAAATGGTATGTAGACGGAACTAATGAAAAAGTATATCAAAAGACATTTCAGAAAATATTAGCTTGTCAGCCGGTCAGTATCTTAGCCTGGTTAAGAGATCACCATCCGGAAATATTGGCACAGGTAAAGTATATATTTGCAGTAAAAGATTATATTCGTTATATGTTAACAGGAGAGGCCTATGCAGAACGTACGGATTTTACAGGATCAAATCTTGTTAATATTACAACTGCAGAATATGATAAAGTGCTTTTATCTTATTTTGGTCTTGATATCATTTATGACAAATTGCCACCATTAAAATACTCGGCCGATGTGTGCGGTTACATAACAAAAAAAGCAAGTGATCAGACGGGTCTTCCAGAGGGAATACCAGTAGCAGCGGGCATGTTTGATATAGATGCCTGTGGGATTGCTTCCGGACTTGTGGATGAAGAAGCCATGTGCATGATAGCAGGGACCTGGAGTATTAATGAGTTTATTTCTAAGGCACCGGTAACTAATGGAACTGTAGATTTGAACTCCATGTTTTGTATACCCGGATATTTTCTTATAGAAGAAAGCAGCCCTACTTCAGCAGGAAATATGGAATGGTTTATCCGGAATCTTATGGATTTTGAAAAAAACAAAGCCAAGGCAAACGGGGATTCTATCTATGATGTGACGAATGAATGGGTAGCATCTATAGAACCGCAGGATAATAACGTTATTTTTCTTCCTTTTTTAAATGGTTCTAATGAAGATACACTGGCCAAGGGAACATTTATCGGATTGACGGCTTACCATAACAAGAAACATATGCTTAGGGCCGTTTATGAAGGAATTGTATTCTCACATATGACTCATGTGAAGAAACTGCTTCAGAATCGTGAAATTCCAAAGAGTATCAGGCTATCAGGCGGTGCTGTTAATTCTGATGTATGGGTACAGATTTTTGCGGATGTTCTCCAAATTCCAATTGATGTAATCGAAGATAAAGAAATCGGCGCCCAGGGAGCAGCAATTGCAGCTGGTATTGCAGCCGGTGTTTATGCTGATTATCCGGAGGCTGTTAAAAAAACAGTTTCGATTACCAGGACGGTACAGCCGCGCGGGGAATACAAAGCAATTTATGAAGAAAAATATATGAATTACCGCACCGTTATTGATTCT
>JAATEU010000023.1 GCA_015655565.1 Clostridiales bacterium | reverse complement strand
TATTCCCTGTTTAACAATGGCCTCTGCCCAGGGCGGGGTTTTTCCATAATGGGAACAGGGTTCCAGAGTAACATACATGGTTGCCCCGCTTACGTCCCCATCAGTATTTTTCAATGCATTCATTTCAGCATGAGGTCCTCCGTAAACCTCATGATAACCTTCCCCGATTATTTTCCCGTCTCCTGCTATGACAGCTCCCACAAGCGGATTCGGGTTTGTGTATCCGGTGCCTTTTTCAGCTAATTCCAAAGCTCTTTCCATAAACTTAATATCCATGTCATCTGTACCTCCGTGTATACTGTTACAGTTATCCGAAAACTTTTCAAAAACCGGCCGGATTAATAAACCGATAGGCCGGAGCACAGGCGGTCACCATATGAAAATCATCATCCACCCGTCTTGCCGTATTTTCAAAATAAAAAAGCCCCGAAAAATTTCAGGGCCAGTAAAAAATGGAAACCGGAATCTCAAATTATATGATTAATATAATGGTATAAATTTTCTCATATATTCTTCTTCCATCCAGACTTTACTGTCGGCTTCGGAATTTCACCGAATCTGCCTTACGGCCCGCGGACTATACCGCCGGTAGGGAATTACACCCTGCCCTGAAGATTTAGTAAGTTTCTTTATTTTCTATAATATACCATTATATGTTATATTTGTCAATAATTTACTTTATTATGATAAAATTATTTACCAATTTTTTCCTGGCGGCCGGTCAGTGTTGAATATACCGTCCAACCAGATTTAACCTTTTATGACGGGATTCAGCAGCCCTTCATCTAATGCATAACGTTACGAACCCACTTAAAAGACTTATAATGAAGGGTAGTAAGAGGAATCTTAATAATTTCATCACTCATAATAATCATATAAACAACCGGTACCGGTAACTTCCAGACAAAGGCCGCCAATGCTCCGAAAAGGATGGAACATCCCCATAAGGTTAAAATATCAAGTATTAATCCAAAATTCGTATCGCCGCCTGCACGGAAAATGCCAACCACCATGGTAGTATTATAAGCCTGGCCGATTACAAAATATGACATTACAAACATCATGAAGTTCAGGTATGATTTTGCATCCTGGCTTAATGTCAGCTGACTTTGTGCAATCCTGGATACAAAAAGAATAACCCCTGCCCCAACCACTCCAAGCAAAAAGGTTAAGCGGATAAACCGCTTTGCATATAATTTAGCCAATTCCTCTTTCTGCTCCCCTATGGCTTTGCCAATAATAATTGCAGTAGCATTGGCTACACCAAAAGCAACTACCATTGCAAGCTGTCTTGTTACCTGGGTCACTGAATTTGCTGCAACCACCGGACTGCCTAAATGCCCGATAATGGCTGCATTAGTGGAAGTTCCGACGCCCCAGATCAGTTCATTCAGCATAACAGGAATTGCAAAAGTAAGAAAATCCTTCATTAATATCCTGTCTTTTATAAAGAAATCCTTAATATGGAAACGGACTTCCTGATTCATCTTTTTCGCATAAAACCATACAAGAATAAGTTCTGAAATTCTTGCTATCAGTGTAGCCAATGCGGCCCCCCTGACACCCATTGGTTCTAACCCAAATAAACCAAAGATAAATATTGAATTTAAAATCACATTAATAATCAGGGAAACCAAGTATACTACGGTTGAAATAATGACTCTTTCCACACTTCGCATAATATTAAGATAAATCATTGTTATGGCAACAAATATGTAAGATATGCCGATAATTCTTAAATATTGCACGCCTTCTTTGATTACTGCCTCTTCCAAGGTATATATCCTCATAATAGATTCAGGAATCAGCAATGCAGCTGCGGTAAATATGACGGCTACAACTAAAGCAAATCTCATGGTAATGGCAAGTACTTTTTCGATGGTCCTGATATCATTTTTTCCCCAGTATTGTGCAGTCAGTACAGCAGCTCCGGAGGTCAGTCCGAAAAAAACAAGCGTCATGATAAATTGTACCTGTCCGGCCAGGGAGGCGGCTGAAAGAGAGGTTTCTCCCACCTTTCCCAACATAATGACAGAAGTAGAAGTAACCCCTACATTAATAAGATTTTGTAAAGCCATTGGTAAAACTAATCTGAAAACTAATTTATAAAATTGTTTTTTCTCTTCCCTATCATATGTTTTAGTCATATATTTCTCCTTAACTCCCATGGTATAATTGAGACAGCGTTTCGATTACTGCCTCAAATCAGAGTATAGCATTCTTTGACTCCATGGTTTCCCGCTCCTGCAGGGTTATCATATTAGTTTGTCTTTCACCCGGTTCATAAATTAGTCCGACATAGGAAAAATACCATGTTTTAAGGAAAAAGTCAATGCGACTGTTTATCAAACAATTCACAGATTATTCACTTAATTTTCAAAGATTTATCACAGCCTAATCACATTTAATCGGTAAAATTAGTTATTATTTGGAAGAAAGGAAGAAAACAATGAAAATAAAAAACAAAACTTTAATACTATTATTTTCCATAATAATGCTAATGGGCCTGATAACAGGCTGTGCCGGATCTACTGAAAAGGTTGATACTGATAATGTAGTTACAGGAAACGAGGATACGGACACTGCCACAGAGAACAAAGATGCGGATTCTACTGCATTACAGGACAGTTCTACCGAAGATGCCAACGAAACTCCGGGTGATGAAGCTCCCATGACAGGAGGCCAGGTAACTGCTATAGATGGAAGCAATATAACCCTTGCCGTAAATCCGGGGGGCGGCATGCAAAACGGTAAACCGGAAGGCGGACGTCCGGATGGACAAGATAATACAACAGAAAATGACAGTTCCGAGATAAAACCGGAAATCCCATCTTCTGATACGGCACCAGATGATATTAATACCGGAGAAATAGAAGAAAAAGTGATTACTATAACGGACGAAAGTATAATCCGTGTTGAAGATGGCGATACAACAAGAGACGGAACTCTTGATGATATTACTGTCGGCTGTATGTTAATCGTCGGTTATACTACAGATGAGACCGGCAGCGAAGTCCTTAGTTCCGTTACGGTAAGGAACTTTTCTGAAGGACAAAGTGGGCAAGCAGGTCCGGGAGGTCAAGGAGAACAAGACAAAGCTGACAGGAATCCATCAGACAATACAACTGCCTCTGAAAATAGTAATAATGAATAATATTTAAAATCTATAGCTGATATTTTCAAGTATCACATTAACAGCCAATATATATTTATACAGTTAATGATCTGTTAAAATGGAAGGTGCTGTTGCAAAATAGCTTTAATAAGCCAGTAATTAAGCTATTGTGCAACAGCACCTTTCATCCTATCTCTGTCAAAGCGGCTCTTATAGTTTATTCATATAATTTTCATAACCAATACCCCATCAATTCCGCAGATTTTTGCTGCAAATTTGCTGCTTCTGCCAGGCTCTGTCTAATTGCTGTTTCACCATTAAAGCCTTTTTAATTCGGTTATGTCCCCTTAAGCTATTCCTTTTTCCAATCAATCACTGCCTTAAACAAATCCCCGTCCAGGAGTATCCGGAATTTACCGCCCTGCAGTTCCACAAAATTTTTCACAATGGCAAGGCCAAGTCCTGAGCCTTCTGTATTCCGGGATTTATCCCCCCTTACAAATCGTTCGCTGATTTCCCCGGGATTAAAATCCAGCTCCGTGGCAGAAATATTTTTTAAAATTACGGTTACATCCTTTTCATTTACCAGTATCTCAATATATGCCCTGGAATGAGGCATGGCATATTTGGTAATGTTAAGGATCAGGTTTTCAAATATCCGGTAAGTCTTTTCACTATCCAGGTTTAAGATTACCTTCTCCTCGGGTAAATGATAGCGGAATTCAACTTCTGACTGTTCAATCTTATCAGCCAGTTCCAACTGTACCTGCTTTATCAGGGATACCAAATCCACTTCCACTAAATTTACGGTAACATTATTGCTGGATGCTTTGCTGATTTCAAATAAATCCTCAATGAGCCTTTTTAAACGCAGGGATTTTTTATCTAAAGTGTCAATATAAGAAGCTCTTTCCGTTTCCGTTATATTACCTTCCTTAAGTAAATTAATATAAGTTATAATTGCAGTCAGGGGTGTTTTAAGGTCATGGGAAACATTAGTTATTAATTCGGTTTTCATCTTCTGGCTCTTCATTTCTTCCTCTACCGCCTTCTTAAAACCAAACTGCACCTTGTTCAGTTCTTCTTTCAGGGGTTCAAATAAACCTAAATCCTCCTCAATGGATACTTCCAGGTTTCCCTGCGCCATTTTACTGGTGGCATCAAGGAGTATTCCATACTTTGTCTTTATATCATTTAAATACTTTTTCAGGATGAAAAATAAGACAATGGTATAAAGAATTAACACAGCGGCTCCGATTAGCCATATACTGCAAAGCAAAAATAATATTATGAAATTAACTGTTAATATCTTAAAAATTGCTTTGTTGGAGGAATCCGTCAAATCAATCTCGGCAAGAGAAGCAAATAGCTTTTTCATGTTACGGACAGCCCATAGGATTCCTTTACCGGTTAATGTTTTTTCCTTTATAAACCGCTTTAACCCCAGGGGAAAAACCTGCCGGAAGGATAACACGGCAAGAAACCAGACAAGGAAAACAACCATCCATACAAGAAAATTAAATCCGTAATCTAAGATTTCTTTCACCCATTCAGGAAAAATGGAATAATATGAAAATTCCAAAAAGTTTCCCGATGCTGTTTCAAAAGCCATGTTTAACAATGCATTATATGCTGTTATTGTCAAACCAATACCAAGGATACTTAATTCCAGAGGTATTTTCACTGCCAGGCCTTTTCCTAATTCCCAGGACTTTCTAAATGGAAGGAAGAGAGCCAGCAATACTACGAATAGAATGGATATACCATATGCATACTTAAAACCGCCGTTGCTGAAAGTCCAGGACTGAAGCTGTTGGTTATTGCTATACTCTTCATTTTCATAATAGAAGGTATGGGATTTCACTGCATAAATAACCGTTAAATCCGTTGGAGCCTTTATTTGATTATAATATTGGAACGAGAAACCGTTAGACATTTCATTACGTATTACATCTTTTGTTAATTCCATAGTCTTAAAATTATCTTTCTTACTTTCGTCCAGGCCGTAGAAAACCGGTATCTCCAAGGTTCCGTCTTCCCCATATTGAAAAGCCGCATAAAACGCATAGGAATCTTTTATTTCTTTCGCTTCTTCCGTATTTTCCATTAATAAATCAAGGGAATTAATCGTATTGCTTAACGTCTTTCCTGTTTCATTATCAATTACATAGTATTCTAATTGATAACTGTCAATTGAACTTTCATAAAATATATCATGCCAGCCGTTTAATAAGTAATTAAAACTATTGATAAAATTTTCTTTAGTATTAATCTCTTCCATTTCAGTAATTTCATCTTCAATATATATTTCATTTTCATCATATATTCCATTTCCATTATATATCCCATTTCCATTATACATCCCATTTTCATCATATATCCCATTTCCATCATACATCCCATTATCCTGTTGTATGTTATTCATATTATCCGGGAGAAAAGCCTCCCCCGGCGTTGCATAGTCATTACCCCCCTGCCATAAAATATCCCAGGCCAGGCTGTAATTTCCCCGGTACAATTCTTTTAAAAATTCGTCCTTATAATTGTCTTCCATTTCTGATAAAGCAGTCCGATTCTGTTCTTCCATTTTTTCATCCAAAATTTCAGCATTATTTAAAATAAAGGAATAAGAAGCTGTCACACCGGCTGCAACAGCTGATAAAAGCAATAAACTGACCAGTATGCCGATTATTTTATATTTATTTTTGTTTTTCAATTTTATATCCAACACCCCACACCACCTTTACATATTTTGGTTCTTTCGGATTAATTTCAATTTTTTCACGTATATTTCTGATATGCACCATAATGGTATCCGTTGCAACGGCCCGTTCGTTCCACACCTTTTCATATATTTCTTCCGCAGAAAATACCCTGCCCGGATTCTTGATCAGTAAAGCAAGAATTTTAAATTCCAGGGGCGTTACCTTAACCGGATTGCCGTCTACCAATACCTGCACCGTATTCTCATTGAGTTCAAGTCCTCCGATTACATAGACATTATCCTCTCTCTTTTCCTCCAATACATTCAGGTATTTGGAATACCGGCGTAAATGGGAATTGACCCTGGCTATAAGTTCCATTGGGGCAAAAGGTTTTGTTATATAATCATCCGCCCCGATATTCAGTCCCGTGACCTTATCAATTTCCTCCGACTTAGCCGTCAGCATTATAACCGGAAACTCATGTTTTTTCCTAAGCTTCATGGTCATGGTAATGCCATCCATTCCAGGCATCATAATATCTACAACAGCCAGGTGGATTTTCTCCCTCTCAATTACCTCCAGCCCTTCAAAACCATTGGAAGCTTTGAATACGGTATACCCCTGATTCTTTAAATAAATCCCGACACCCTCCAATATCTCCTTATCGTCTTCTACCACTAACACATGATAGGAATCCATGTTAACCTCCATTTATC
>JAATEU010000458.1 GCA_015655565.1 Clostridiales bacterium | reverse complement strand
CCGGCACATTCTATAACGGCATCAAAACGGCTGATCTTATGCCCGTTAAGAATGGACCGAATATCCTCCGATGGATCTATGCAAAGATCAGCACCTAACCTGCCCGCCATATTTCTTTTTTGTTCAACGGGTTCCAAAAGAACTACTTTACATGCACCGTTTTGTTTCGCAAGCTGCAGCATAATCAGGCCAATCATACCACCGCCAATAACCAATACGGTATTTCCCGGCTTAATGTTACACATATCAATCCCATGAAGGCAGCAGGCAACCGGTTCCGCCATAGCCGCTTCTTCAAACGTAGTGCTATCTGCTATTTTATACACCTGTGATTGAGGCACCACACAATACCCGGAAAAACCGCCGTTACAGGTAGTTCCGATACCAATCATGTTTTCACAAAAATGTCCTGTACCGTTCTTGCAATAATAGCAATCCCCGCATAAAACATTGGGATCAACACAAACCCGGTTTCCCGGCTGGAATTTCGTAACCGAATCACCAACCGCTTCCACAATACCGGAAAATTCATGTCCTATTACAGTACCTGGCGGACAATCCGCCGCTCCCTTATCTCCTTCATAAATATGGACATCCGTACCGCAGACGCCGCATGCCATAACCCGAATCAGAACTTCTTTCTCTTTTGGTTCCGGCTTTTGCAATTCCTCAATTCTCAGATCATGTTTACCATAAAATACTGCACTCTTCATTATGTTTTTCACCTTCTATGTATTTTGTTTTTTGAAAGCATACATTTATAATCCGCCTTACCTCTTCTTAAGAATACTCTTTCTTAATTTTACATTCAGATTCTCATATTAATGCCGGTCTTTTAACAGGATTCCATAGAATTGCCTTAGTAATTTTAATATTACTCTTATTTCTATCAGTTTTCAAGAAAATAATTTTATCTATTATCCGCTCTGAATGATACCCGGTAAACGCTGAAAGGACAATTTTTCAAAACCTGAAAATTTTTTAGGAATGACTCTTCTAAAATTTACTTTAAAATAGTATAAAGCGGATTCCATAAAACGGCATCAGCCTTATACTATCCTATATCATTTAAAACCACGGCTATTTAAAGGTATAAAGATTCCACGTTTTGCATCGGGAGTTATTATTTCCTGCCGGTATGGCACCCCTGTACTTTGCTGGTCCGGGAAAGCATCCGGTGCCTTTAAATCGGCTATAAAGTTATCAATGAGTTTAGGTGTTACGGATTCCATCATGAAAATATGGGAATAAGCACGCTTTTCATTATTCATATACAAAACTTCTCCGGATAAGGAATATTTAAAAGTAATCGAAGCATTTGCCTGCTTAAAACGAACGGCAAGGGAACGCGGGGAATATTCCACCCATAAATCCTTTTCCAGATACTGCTCAAGCTCCTTAAGCCTGTCTAAGGCATATTGGGCCAGTTTTTCAGTATATAATACCTTATTTATTAAGTCCTGATACGAATACTTTGAAAAATAATCCCACAGGAGCAATGCTGAAAATCCATTTCTTGAACCAGCGAAAGTGCTGTCCGGTGAACCAATGTACATGGGGTTATCAGGCGGCAGCAGTTGATACTTCACTTTTGTCATATAGATACCGCAGGGCCAAGGAGCTCCAATCCATTTGTGCCCGCTCATGGCAATGGATTGCAGCTCCTTGATCCGGAAATCGAAAACCGGGAAATTACCGCTTTTCTCCGCCATCTCAAGAAATGGCATATAGGCTGCCCCCAAAGCCCCATCAACATGGAACCAGAAACCAGTACGGATATCCGATTTTTTATGTTCCGGATTATACTCCACTTCCCGTTCATAAAGACCGTACTGCTGCAATACAGGTACCAGCTCACTTACAGCATACGCCACATTATCATATGCGCCCTTAAATGTAGTACCGTAATTAAAATTCACTATTACCGGATAACCCCGTTTTGCAAAGGCTTCAACCAGCTTTTTCAAGGCAGGAACATAGATGCTGCCATAATTATCGGAAGGAACCTCTAAAGGCCAGCCATTTTCATCAAGATAATGTAAAGAATAACCGGGTGGATAGTCAGCGGGATAAGTCAGCGGACAGCAGAACTTTCCGCTTCCTGCTTCATTAAAAGCAGTAATGCTGAGTACTCTTATGGCCTTTATAATAGAATAGTGGGTATCCTGTGAATAAAAAGCAATGGGCGTATACCTGTCAGGTGCATCCTCAGGCGCTTTTGCCTGATAGTATAACAGACGCGGTTCTACCGCAGCGGGCCGTCCGTCCTGGCTTGCCAGTCTTGCCTGTTCCTCGGCATAGGGATCCTCCAGAATAAACTTTCCGGAAAGGTAATCCCTTGCATTCCATAGCCCATAAATGTTTCCTTCGGTACAGCCCATGGAAACAATATAACCCCAATAGCTGTTCTTCCAATCTTTGGCAGGCAGCTCAGGCGTGTACTCATGGGGCCACTGTGCATTCCATAACGCTGCGAAATAGTCAAGTACTGCGCGTTCAACGAATTTTGTGTTCATCGTATGGTTTCCTGAAACAAAAGGATCTCCGATGTTATTAATGTGATAATTCAGGTACAGTGAAAGGTCATCCTTAAAGTCCAGCTTCTGATTGGACTGGTATCCCAAAAAATTATCTTTCCGGGCAGACTCATACTGATATAACTGCCCAAAGGCACGGGACCTCTGTTCCTCAGGCATTCTTTCCGAGGACAGCTTAAAATCATTGTAATCAATACCCGGAACCTTGGGATATACATCATTAGGATCTTTGGTCGGTGGAGTTACCTGATAGTTCTGCCTTGCCATATTAATACTTCCTTTCCATACATTTTATTTTCTTTGCATTGTATCTATATCTATAAGCAATCCATAATAATTTCCTGCCGTAAATAAAACTTCTATGCTGCCCCCGGAAAGTATTTTTTTATGTGTTCATGATCTTCCTGCTCCAATCGTAATCTGCAATCAAGCTTGCAATTCCTCATTCCGCTTTCTGTATATCAAGGCATTTGTTTATTGGCATGTTTTAAATGAAACAATGGCATTCTTAATAATTATATTAAATATTCTGCTGCACATTCCCAATATCTTACTTCAGTGAAAACTTCTATCTTAGTAAAGGGAAAGAATTCACTCTTCCCACGCAAAAAATCCCATATCAGCTATGGGAATAGCTGATATTGGATTTTTTGCAATATAGCATTTTATAAAACTTTAGTCTATTCCATCAATGGTTTTATGTTTTTCGGAATAGGGGATATAAAAGAAGTTTTCTTTGTCCTTTCCGTCCATTCCTCTCTCACTTCCGCTAAAATATCGGGAGACTGAATCAGTGTAATAATGGTATCTGCTAATATCCTTCCCGCATATAACACTCCTTTATGGGCTATTGATGTTTTTCCCTGTGCAACCGCCTGCCAGGAATGCAAAGGAGTCTCCGCCGCCCATACTACCGTTCCAATCTGTCCAACCGGACAAACCATACTGACATCTCCCACATCAGATGAGCTGTAAACAAGGGCGGGTTCTTCCCGCAGAGGCAGGAAAAAAGTTCTTAAAGGTTCTCCAATATGGGCAGCAATCTGTTTTTTTTCCGATCCCTGATAACAGTTTTGTATTTTTTCCAAATAATCCTCATTAATATTCATTGTTTCTCTAATCCGCCTTGCAAACCCGGTTTCATTTTTTGTATACTGCGGTGCAGGAATTCTTTCAAAACTTTTATATAATAATTTTTGAAGATTTATATTTGGAATCATGTTGGAGCATGCTTTTATGAATTCTGTTTCCACTTTCGTTCCAGTCATTAATGCGGCACCTAACGCAATATCCTTCACACGGACGGCCAGCTGATTAACCGTATGGATTTCAGGTGCACGGATTAAGTATGTCACATCTGCATAAGAAGGAATAACATTCGGTTCCGTTCCGCCTGTATCGGTGATTGCATAGTGGATTTTAGCGCCGTCCGGGATATGTTCCCTCAGATAATTTGCACCTACATTCATTAATTCTACCGCATCCAGGGCACTTCTGCCCAAATGGGGAGAAAGTGCCGCGTGGGAACTTATTCCATGAAAACGGTATCGGTATTTCGCATTTGCCAGATTCCTATGTACGGCCGAAAAATTAATATCATCCGGATGCCAGGCAAGTGCAGCATCTACTCCTTCCCATGCACCGTCCCGTGCCATAAAGGCCTTTGCGGAACCGTTTTCCTCTGCCGGACACCCGTAAAAACGTATTACTCCCTGCATATTACTTAATTCTAAGAACGTTTTTACCGCCAAGGCGGCGGCTGCCGAACCGGCTGCCAGACAGTTATGGCCACAGCCATGGCCATTTGCCTGCCGGGGATTTTTCTCCTCCGCCAGACCTTCCGGCCTCTGAGACATTCCTTTCAGTGCATCATATTCGCCCAATACGGCAATAACCGGCTTTCCCTGTCCATATTCCGCAACAAAGGCCGTCGGTATTCCTGTAAGGTTTTTATGAATT
>JAATEU010000186.1 GCA_015655565.1 Clostridiales bacterium | reverse complement strand
TTAAAAAATTAAAATTAAAAATTTGCTTTAAAAATAAATGAAAATATAACAAAAGTTAAAAATATATTGAATTAAAACTAAATCCCGCATTTTTTTTAAAACAGAATTTAGTTTTTCATTCAACAACCAACCATGGTAATTTTTAAATCAAGGAAATGTTGTAAACACAATATTTTTATGCTATGCTTAACAGAAATATCTCAGGATTATTAGGTTGGGAGAAAATCACGTTAAGCGAAGACTGCAGCGGGTCATCCTTTTTGTCTGTGCTTAGCTGAATAGTAAAAACATATCACTTCAGGTCAGTCATTCACAAATTTATGTTCAATTGAATAAACTATTGAGATGACTATTACTTTTTAGAGGTTTTAAATGAAGCGTTATGTTACGGTTGAACCTAATGTAAAAATCTACGTAGAAGATCTTAATCCGGAGGGAAATAAAACAATCTTATTTCTGCACGGCTGGCCTGGAAGTCATAATCTGTTTGAATATCAGTTTAATCAGCTGCCGAAGTTAGGATACCGGTGCATCGGAATAGATACAAGAGGATTCGGTGATTCAGATAGGCCTTATTGTGGTTATGACTTTGATACCTTATCAGATGATGTCAGGTGTGTAGTTGATGCACTCAACTTATATGACTTTACGCTGGCGGGACATTCCAATGGAGGAGGAATAGCCGTCCGGTACATGAGCCGCCATAAGGGTTATGGGGTATCAAAGCTGGCTCTTTTTGCCGCAGTGGCACCTAGTCTTATTAAGCGTCCGAATTTTCCCTACGGTTTAGACAAAGAAGCTGTTGTTCAATTAATTCAGGGAACCTATACGGATCGTCCTAAAATGCTTCGGGATTTTGGCGATATGTTTTTTTATCAGCATATATCGGAAGCCTTTTCAGATTGGTTTTTCCAATTGGGATTACAGGCAGCAGGGTGGTCAACGGCGGCTATTGTAAATACCTGGTTAGAGGAAGTGCTGTTTTCAGATCTAAAGGCAATCAATGTGCCTACTTTAATTATTCATGGAATTCATGACAAAATAGTACTGTTTGAATTAGGTGAAATACAAAATCA
Organism: Clostridiales bacterium; assembly: GCA_015655565.1. GTDB lineage: Bacteria > Bacillota > Clostridia > Lachnospirales > Lachnospiraceae > Anaerocolumna. The sequence continues at coordinate 3,040 of JAATEU010000186.1, read as the reverse complement.
ATATATTAAAAATTCAAAACTTATACCATTTAAATATAGCGGACATGGTACATTCTATGACGAGCGGGAAAAATTTAACGAAGAATTGGTGAAATTTATTGAAGAATAGTTATGTTAAATTACAAGGCATATAACCGGTGTAAAAAGTCTGTATTATGTACAATACGGTACTCTTTGGCATTATTTTAGAATTCCGATGCAACCATGAGAGGCTGCAAAAAAGAACGCAGGAAGGAACTTTTACATAATATTCCTTCCTGCGTTTGTTCTGTCTGGATGGCATGCCGTTATTGAAATAACCTTAATTGTTATTAATATATAAGATTGTTAATATATAAAATTTATGATAGAAATAAGTTGATTTAATATAAATTTATCTTGAAATATTCTGTATAAAATCAGAATATCTTATGGTATAATAAATGAGACATCAGTTAATAAACCAACGGTTGATTACATAAATAGTCAAAGGAATGATAAATATGGGTAGTGTTATAGGTATTATTGTCTGCTTGCTTACTTATTTAGTATTAATACTCATTTTCGGAGGATTAGGATTTTATACCCTGAAGAAAAAAACTCCTATGCATTTTTGGGCTGGAACAACGGTTAAAAATGAAGAGAACATTAATATTTCTGAATATAACAAAAAAAATGCCGTTATGTGGTTTCTATGTGCAGGACTCTCTCTGATAGACGGTATTATTTGCATATTTATGAATTAAAAAAATTGTTAATGGATTTCATTTGCTATGGTGACTTTTGCGGACAATTAATCAATTAGAGGGTAAGCCGCGGAAATTTGTTTAATATACCTGCCTTTCCGGGAGGTGTTCAATATAACATGAGTGATACTCCTGCCAGGTAAATAAGTTATATGATAAGAAAGGAAAGCTTATTATGGAAGAAAAAGGACAAGCATGTATCCATGTGGAAACAGATGGTGCAGAATCTATACATTGCCACGGGGAAGGACAAGAACATAAACATATCCATCAGAATACCAAAGCCGTTTTAAACCGTTTATCCCGTGCAATCGGCCATCTGGAATCGGTAAAGCGGATGGTGGAAGATGGAAAGGACTGCAGTGAAGTGCTGATTCAATTGTCAGCTGTTATAGCAGCACTTAATAGTACCGGTAAAGTGATATTACAGGATCATATCGGAACTTGCATTGTGGATGCAGTTGAATCTGGTGATTCGGCTGCAATTGAGAATCTGAATAAAGCGATTGACCGTTTTATTAAATAGAAGGATAAGTATAAAGAACAAGAGATATTTGTACATAATCTTAGTTTCATATCCCTATCAGGGGCATATTGTAAGGAAAATATTTTCCATTTGGGAATACCCCTTGCAATCAGGCTGATAAAAGGTTTTTCAAGAAAAGGGATAAGAGGCCGGAAAAGTTTTAGAAGAACCTGGAGGATAATGCAGGGGTTTCTACCAGTGTCTGTAATACCAGTAAAAACAGTTTATGGGAGTTTGAGTGTACTTAATTAAAATAAAGGAGGAATCCATGGAAACGAAATACATTATTGGAGCAGATGGCGGAGGTACTAAGACGGATTATCTGATTTTCACTGCAAAAGGTGAATGGGTGGATTCAATCCGTGTCGGAAGCAGGAGCCATGAAGTACTAAAGGGCGGTTTTGCTGAAGTGGAAGAAAAGGTCATAGCAGATTTGGAAAACTTATTAAAGAAGCATTCCATATCAAAATCACAGGTTTTGGCAGCAGCCTTTGGTATGTCGGGTATTGACACACCTGCCCAGTTGGATGAGATGAAAACCATTCTTAACAAAACCTGCCTCAATAAATATGCCGTAGCAAACGATTCCATTCTGGGCATTAAAGCCGGCTGTCCTTCCGGTATTGGAATCTGCTCGATTAACGGGACCGGAACCGTTGCCTCCGGAATTAATGAAAATGGTGAGATTCTTCAAATAGGCGGTTTAGGTATGGCCACCGGAGACAGTGCCGGGGGCCATTACATTGCAGCCCTGACCGTAAGGGCCGTATATGATTATTTTTACAGATACGGTGCCAAGACTGCCTTAACCGATAAAATAATGGACTATTTTGGAATTCAGGGGCCAGGTGAACTTCTGAATGTAATAAGTGAACGATTTTATGCTCATGGGGAGCTGGATAAAACAATTGCTAACTGTTTATTTGAAGCTGCCAATGCAAAAGACGATGTTGCCGTGGGTATCGTCCGGGAGGTGGCGGACCAGCTTGCAAAATCTGTATCAGGATGTATGCAAAATCTGTATTTTAAGGATACGCCGGAAATAGTCCTGGCAGGTTCCGTTTGGATTAAATCAGAATGTCCTCTTTTGTTGTCCCATTTTAAAGCTTGTATATATCAATATACCGGAAAGAACTTAAGCCCCTTCCCCCTAAAGGTCATTCCTGCGGCAGGTGCCATTCTGTGGGCCCTTGAATTAGCACAAAATCATCCGGCCACCCCGGAACAGCGTACACTTATCATAAATAATGAAATGTTGAAAAATTTGTAGTTTTTTTATAAATAAGATTTCCGGAAACTTCTTAACGGCCTTTCAGATATTTTAGATGCCATCGGATACTTCACTGCCCAAAATATTTTAAAGGCCGGCTCTTCTTCAGGCTTTTCTGTATTTATGCCGGAATTGCTTTGGTGATATACCCTTGTACTGTTTAAACCGCCGTATAAAGTAACTGGAAGTCGAAAAGCCTGCCGCCATGGCAATTTCAGTTATATTTAAACCGGAGGTAATTAAAAGTTTCTCTGCTTTTGATATCCGGATATAGTTTAAATACTCCTTGAAATTCTTCTTCATAATTCTTTTAAATGCCCTGGAAAAATAGCTGTAGCTTAAGTTGCAGATAGCCGCCATGTCAAAAGAGGTAATATCATTCTGGTAGTTATTTTCCACATAGTCAAATACGATTTGTAACCGCCGGACCATGTCTTTATTCATATCCTGGTTTATGTTTAAATCTACGTTCTGTTCATTCCAGCGGCGAAGGATAAACAGGAATAAATTAAATATATT
>JAATEU010000503.1 GCA_015655565.1 Clostridiales bacterium | reverse complement strand
ATTTCTGACCGTCCCACTTTGCGGTATACTGCGTTGCGATTTTGGGAATGTAGCACCACTGCACTCCCAAAAATCGTTCCTTGTACTAGGCTCCCAAAATCGCTCCTTACCTCCCACAAAGTGGAACACCCAACCCGGCCAAGCATTTTTCAAACACGCTCTAGTACAGTGCCCGCTATTTACGCAGCACTGTACTGGTAAATTCTCTATGCAAATGGATGGGAATTAATGAAAATATGATAAATTATGCACAGGAGGCAGATAGTGTGAAGGCATATGGAGTAAATGAACTAAGGAAAATGTACTTAGATTTCTTTGAAAGCAAAGGTCATCTTAAAATGAACAGTTTTTCTCTTGTTCCTCAAAATGACAAGAGTTTATTATTAATTAATTCAGGCATGGCACCGCTGAAACCTTATTTTACCGGACAGGAAATTCCCCCCCGCAAACGGATTACTACCTGCCAGAAATGTATCCGTACCGGTGATATTGAAAATGTCGGTAAAACGGCAAGACATGGTACATTTTTTGAGATGCTTGGTAATTTTTCCTTTGGGGATTATTTTAAAACGGAAGCGATTCACTGGTCCTGGGAATTTTTAACGGAGACAGTAGGCATTGATGCGGACCGGTTATATCCGTCTGTTTATTTGGAGGATGAGGAAGCCTTTGCTATATGGAATAAAGAAGTTGGCATACCTGCCGACCGAATTTTCCGTTTTGGCAAGGAAGAAAATTTCTGGGAACATGGTGCGGGTCCTTGCGGTCCCTGTTCTGAAATCTATTATGACCGCGGTGAAAAATATGGCTGTAAAAAGCCGGGATGTACGGTAGGCTGTGACTGTGACCGCTATATTGAAGTATGGAATAACGTATTTACCCAGTTTGAAGGGGACGGCAACGGAAATTATGCAGAATTAAGCAATAAAAACATAGATACCGGCATGGGCCTGGAAAGGCTTGCAACCGTAGTACAGGATGTGGATTCCATCTTTGATGTTGATACGATGAAAGCGCTTCGTAACAGGGTATGCGAGGTAGCCGGTGTTAATTATAAGAAAGATGCCGGGGTTGATGTGTCCATCCGTCTGATAACGGATCATATCCGTTCGGTAACCTTCATGATATCCGATGGTATTATTCCCTCCAATGAAGGCAGGGGTTATGTCCTCCGCAGATTACTAAGGCGTGCGGCCCGCCATGGCAGATTGTTAGGTATTAAGGACCGTTTCCTGGCAACCTTAAGTACAACGGTAATCGAAGAATCCAGGGATGGATATCCGGAATTAGAAGAGAAAAAAGAATATATATTAAAATTATTAACGATTGAAGAGGATAACTTTAATAAAACCATTGACCAGGGACTCGGTATTTTGGCCGAATTAGAAGAAGCTATGGTAAAGGAAGGTATGAAAACCTTATCCGGTGAGGAAGCCTTTAAATTATATGACACGTATGGTTTCCCCTTAGACCTGACCAGGGAAATTTTAGAGGAAAAAGGGTTCTTAATTGATGAGGAAGGCTTCCGGAAAGCCATGAACATCCAGAGGGAAACCGCAAGAAACGCCCGTGCTGCTACCAATTACATGGGAGCCGGTGAAACCGTTTATCAGCAATTAGCTCCAAGCCTTACCTCCGCCTTTGTCGGATATGATAATTTTACTTATACATCAAAAATAACAGCCTTAACCACAGATACGGAGGTTGCGGAAGAATTAGTTGCCGGACAGGCAGGCACCATATTTGTGGAAGAGACCCCGTTTTATGCAACCAGCGGCGGACAGGCTGCTGATACCGGCGTGATATCTGCTGCTGACGCCGAATTTGAAGTAGAAGATACCATTAAACTGCAAGGTGGTAAAATCGGTCATGTTGGTAAAGTGACCAAGGGATTGTTTAAGGTATCCGATCAGGTTAACTTAAACATTGAAAAGGAGAAGAGGTCGGCAACCGGTAAAAACCACAGCGCGACACATCTTTTACAAAAAGCTCTCCGTCTTGTGCTGGGATCCCATGTTGAACAGGCAGGTTCCTATGTAGCCAGTGACAGGCTGCGCTTTGACTTTACACATTTTTCTGCTTTAACGAAAGAAGAAATAAATGAGGTTGAAACTATCGTGAATGCAGAAATAGCGGAAGCCCTGCCGGTTCATACGGACATAATGACGATAGAAGAAGCGAAAAAAACAGGTGCAATGGCCTTATTTGGCGAAAAATACGGCGATAAGGTACGTGTTGTATCTATGGGTGATTTTAGTAAAGAACTTTGTGGCGGTACCCATGTAAGCAATACGGGAACCATATCGGTATTTAAAATTGTTTCTGAAACCGGTGTGGCAGCCGGTGTAAGAAGAATTGAAGGGCTGACGGCTTTAGGAGTATTTGCTTACTACAGGGAAATTGAGAAAGAATTAAATCTTGCGGCTAAAACCGCCAAAACGGAACCGGTTATGTTAACAAAGCGAATTGAGGCCTTACAGGACGAAATAAAAGTATTGCAGGCGGAAAATGAAAAGCTGAAGAATAAATTAGCAAAGGACGCCTTAGGCGATGTTATGAAACAGGTTGCAGAAGTGAAAGGTGTTAAGCTATTAGCTGCCAAAGTTCCTGATGTTGATATGAATGGCCTTCGCAGCCTGGGCGACCAATTAAAGGATAAAATGGGTGATGGAGTTATTATCCTTGCATCTGCAATGGGTGGCAAGGTGAATCTGATTGCCATGGCAACTGACAGTGCCATGGCAAAAGGTGCCCATGCAGGAAACCTGATTAAAGAATTGGCTGTTTTAGTTGGCGGAGGCGGAGGCGGCCGTCCTAATATGGCTCAGGCAGGCGGTAAAAATCCGGCAGGGATGGATTCTGTCATGGAAAAAGCTCCGAAAGTTTTAGAAAGTCAAATCAATTAATAGCTATACAAATATATTTTTATATCGTTTCAAGTATAAAAAATAGTTGACGAAACAGAAATTTATGCTATAATCATAATAGTGCTATTCAAAAAATACCCAAACAGTTGTATAGGCACAATACACAGCTGGAGGGAGGTTAGGTGTGAGACTATGTCAAATGTTGTTGTAAAAGATAATGAGACTTTAGATAGTGCTTTACGTCGATT
>JAATEU010000505.1 GCA_015655565.1 Clostridiales bacterium | reverse complement strand
TCCGCACTGTTAGGCCGTATGCCTTCAGCCGTAGGTTATCAGCCGACCCTTGCCAATGAAGTTGGGGAACTGCAGGAGAGAATCACATCTACAAAGAATGGTTCCATTACTTCCGTTCAGGCAGTATATGTACCTGCCGATGACTTAACCGACCCGGCTCCGGCAATTACCTTTGCCCATCTGGATGCTACAACAGTTTTATCAAGAAAAATAGTGGAACAAGGTATTTATCCTGCCGTTGATCCCTTGGAATCCACTTCCAGAATCCTGGAACCGGATGTGGTCGGTGAAGAACATTATGAAATTGCCAGAAAGACACAGGAACTTTTGCAAAAATATAAAGAATTACAGGACATTATTGCAATTCTTGGTATGGAAGAGTTAGATGAAGAAGATAAACTGGCAGTATACCGTGCCAGAAAAATACAGAAATTCTTATCCCAGCCTTTTTATGTTGCGGAGAATTTTACCGGCATTCAGGGTAAATATCTACCGTTAAGTGAAACTATCAAAGGATTTAAAGCCATTATCAACGGTGAAATGGATCATTATCCGGAATCCGCTTTCCTTATGGTAGGAACCGTGGATGATGTAATTGAAAGAACGGAACTTATCAAAGCAAATGAAACGGCATAAACCATTGGAGGTAAACCTTAGTTTAAGGTAGATTGGAGGAGCAATGGCTAAGACATTCAGGCTTGATATCATTGCAAGTGACCATCCCTTTTTTAAAGGTGAATGCGAAATGCTGGTCTTCCCCGGAATTGACGGTGAGCATGGTATTTTAGCAAACCACGAAGCAATGGTTACCTGTTTAAGCGCGGGAGAACTTAGATTTCAGGTCAACGGTAACTGGCAGTATGCCGCAGTAAGTGACGGCTTTGTGGAAATTACGCCGGAATATGTTATACTTCTTGCCGATACAGTGGAAAAACCGGAAGAAATTGATGTTAACCGTGCCAATGAAGCAAAAATGAGGGCGGAGGAAAAACTGCGCCAGAAGCAAAGTATTATGGAATATTATCATTCCCAGGCAGCGCTTAACCGTGCTATGAACCGCCTTAAGATTACAAAAAAACATGTGTAAGTATAAAACGAAAAGAGCCAGTGAAGAATTCCCTCCGGGAATCATCACTGGCTTTTTAAATTAAGTATGTTATGCAGTATAGAAGTAAAGCTCCTTTAATGTCAGGCCATGGATTTATAGATTTTCCGGCATCGGTCAAAAAACTTTAAGTTTTCTTTCATAAATTGGCTTCCTTTCATACATACAAAATTAAATTCCCTTACTGCTTCAAATTCCGTTAAGAGAATTTTTTGAAGCTTTCCATGGGATATTTCATTTTCTACGGCATTTTCATATAAAAAAGTAATCCCAAGTCCTCTTTCAACGAGATTTTTGATAACATTCAGGCTGCCTATTTCAACAATATGGGAAAAGTTTTGGATCTTCTGATTATGTTCCAGTAATACCTGTTCCAGTACTCCGCGGGTTCCGCTACCAATTTCCCGTACAATAAGTCTTTGTGCAAATATTTCATCAAAGGATACACTGCGGCTGGCAAAATCATGCTGTACGGAACAAACCGGTATAAATCTGGCAGGTGAAAAGAGCCTGGCGGTGTATTCATTTTTATCCAGCTGCCCTTCTACAAATGCAAAATCAATGAGTCCCTGCTGTAATTTCTGCAGTAAGGTTTCCGTATTGTCAACCAGCATGGAAAATGTAGTATTGGAAGGCTGCTCAATCAGTTTTGATAATATTTCAGGCATCACATATTCACCAATAGTCAGGGTTGCTCCAAAATAAATACGCTTTATTTTCTCTTCTTTTTTTAATAAATCCGCCGCTTTATTCCAATCTGCTTTGGAGAGCAGGGCATATTTCTGAAGCTGCTCACCCTGTACGGTTATATATAAATTTTTTCCTTTATAATAAAAAAGCTTATTTCCGTAATGCTGTTCTAAATAACGGATGTGCTGGCTGACTGCCGGTTGTGTGATACAAAGCTTTTGGGCTGTTTTGGTATAGCTTTTTTCTTCACAAAGTGTGAGAAAGGTTTCTATTCTGAAATCGAGCATTTTTTCTCCTTTTGATTGCTGATAGGATTGTCACCCGGAAAGCTGACGCATTCGGGCAGCAAAATTGAATATAGATAAAGTAAAAAAGGTTTATCTGATTATAAAAATATCTTATAGACTAATAATTATATATAATTTTATTTTATTCTCTTTTTGTGTTAAAATCAAGTATTTAGAAAAACAGTTTGATGTAAAGGAGAAATTTAATGAGCGGCTATAATCAGAAATTAAAGGATGAGATTTCTCACTTCCGATTTGTGGGACATCAGTTTGTAAATAAAGAGATCTCTGCTGCCGATTTTAAAGGAATATCAGGTGGAATGGGGGTTTATGCCCAAAGAGGCGGTGAAAACTTCATGCTCCGGTTAAGAATTCCCTCAGGGGTCTTAAACCTTCCCCACCTAAAATTAATAACCGGATTTGCAAAGCAATATAAACTGGCCAGTATCCATCTTACCACAAGACAGGCGATCCAGCTCCATGATTTAGATATTGACCAGATATGTGACATTATGGATAAAGCGATTGACTACGGTTTATATTCCAGGGGAAGCGGAGGTAATTTTCCAAGGAATGTTGCCCTCTCCCCATTGTCAGGTGTTGAGAAACAGGAAGCTTTTGATGTTACGCCTT
>JAATEU010000150.1 GCA_015655565.1 Clostridiales bacterium | reverse complement strand
GTCAGCCAGCAGGCTTCCTGCATCCACGGATTTTTTTCTTCCTTTTGAAAAAAATCCTCAAAATGCTGTTGAAACAATCCGAAGTGATAATTAAGCCCTATACCGTCACCGGCCAGGCCAATGGTGGCAATGGAATCCAAAAAACAGGCTGCCAGCCGTCCAAGTCCCCCATTTCCCAAAGAAGGCTCTGTCTCTGCTTCCTCCACTTCCGTCAGATCCTGTCCGAAGGCTGCCAGCAACTCCCTCATATCCTCATAGATACCCAGGTTAATCAGGTTATTTGACAGCAGTTTACCTATTAAAAACTCTGCGGATATATAATACAGCTTACGTCTATCTCCTGACTCTTCCCTGTCAGGGGCCAGCCGTTTCACCATGCCTAAAAGTCCTATCAGTAACTGCTCCTTCGTACACTCTCCGATGGTCTTTCCAAATTGCTGTTCCAGCAGTTTCGTCAGAAGCCCGGCCGGATTCCTGGTCCTCTTTGCCGCTTCCCTGATTTCTCCCGACCGTCCGCTTTGTGCTACTGCAGCGGCTAAAAATTCTGCCCTGCTGTTAAGGTTTTCCAAACTGCTTAACTTCCATTCCCAGTTTGGAGAACCTAAAGTACCGGGTGTATTAAGACGTCCCTCATTACCCATTTCAAGAATGTCCTGCACCGGTATAACGGCTATTTCCGCAATATTATCCAAAGCATACCGGATAAATCTGTGGGAAATGGAGCCTGATTCATATCCCAGCGAATACAATTCCAGCTCAATCTCATTCTGCACCTGTCCTGACTGGTTTTCAAACCATCCCAGTATTGTTTCATTATCATGGGTTCCGGTGTATACAATCCTGTTTTCCCTGTCCGGGAAACCGTTGTTCCCTTCCATAGGGTCAAATGCAAACTGTATCACCTTCATTCCTTTTAATCGGTAACAGTCCCTCAGTTCATACACTTCCGGTCTCATATCTCCCAGATCTTCCACTACAATATGGATATCGGGATAGGTTTTAAACAGCAGGTCAAATAACGGATAGCCCGGTGCTTCCACACATTCCCCGTCTACAGCAGTCTCACAGAAAGCAGGTATCTTCCAATAGGTATCAAAAGCCCTGAAATGGTCGATTCGGATAATATCAAAAAATTCAGCAGTAAAACCAAACCGGTCAAGCCAGAAGCGGAAGCCGTTTTCCTCCATACGATCCCAATTATAGATGGGATTTCCCCATCTCTGTCCGGTACTGCTGAAATAATCCGGCGGAACTCCGGCAATAAAGATAGGATGCCCATCCTTATCCAACAGAAAGTCTTCCTGGTCGGCCCATACATCAAGGGAATCGATTCCCACATAAAAAGGCATATCTCCCATAATCCGAATTCCAAATTGATTTGCATATTTCTTTAACGCCATCCATTGACGGTAAAATTCATACTGGATAAACATCTCATAAAATATATCTTCCTCATAAACCGTTTCATCAAAACTTCTGTCCGTTATCCAGTTTTTATGTTCCTCCTCCCATTCATTCCAGCATTTCAAAGCATTCTTTTTCTTGAAAGTCAGAAAAACCGCATATAAGTAAACCCATTCCTGTTTAATAAACTCCTTATAATCATTATCCGGAACAAAAGCGTCAAATGCCAGCCTTAAATATTTCTTTTTATATTTTCTTACTTCCTGATAACTTACTTTTATACTGTCTTTCCGAAAAGCCGGCGGCAGGTCCTTTAACAGCTTATCCTTGTACAACCCTGCTAAATCAATGTACAATTCATCCCCTGCCATGGAGGAATACGGCTGATAGGGCGATTCTCCATACCCCAAAGAATTTAAGGGAAGAATCTGCCAGATGCTTATACTGCTTTTCTTTAAAAAATCGATAAATTGATAACTATACTTTCCGAAATCTCCCACTCCGTAATCGGACGGAATGGAAGCTACCGGCATTAATACTCCTGCTTCTCTCATATTGCTCTCCTTTCCTGATAACCGGATTCCTTTTTATCATAACCGTTCCGGTTATAAAATGACAGCCATAACGGATATCCGCAATCCGCTTTACTGCTTATTTATTGAAACACTTTTTCTAAATTTAACATACCATTTATTTGGTTTACATCCCCTCCTGCTTTTTATTTTTTATCTTTGTCAAAAGACCGCAAATTAATCATAATACAATTAAAAAACTTTAAATGAAGCACAGGCAGCCGGCTGTTACTGCCTGACTGCCTGTGTAATAACGGACAAAGCTTTTTCTATGAAAATTCAGGTAAGGCAATCTCCCGTTCCCATCAGGTCATTACGGTGTTTACTGCTTATTTTTCCAGTTCAACCGTCCAGTCATGTCCAAAATCCACCTGATAAATTTCACGGAAATTTCCCATGCTGACTGCGATTGCAACTTTCATGAGTTCATTGGTGTAGGCTACTGCTTCACCTTGCTTTACATAACCAAAGGATTTGGCAAAGGGTACCCTGTTCCGATAAACTGCCTTCCCTCCATGGCAGATTGTTACATTAAGAAGGTCGCCGTATTGGAAACCCTTCTCTAAGAATTCCTCCACCGGTATATTGCTCCACAGATTTCCAAAATTAGGGTCACAGATTTCTAATATGCCTTTGGCCCTTCCCTTTTCAATAACCGGCTGATGGATTTCATGGACCACAATTTCGTCCACGGAATAAGCAGGGCCGACTTGTTCATAGGTTATAATACCGCCCGCAAGCCTTGCAGCACAGTATCCGAATAAGTCGCGCCCATGAAAAATACTGGTTCCTGCCGTTGCTCTCAACCTGTTAACGGATTCATCAATTTCTCTTATTTCTTCAATTCCGGTATATGCTTTTAAATGGGTTAATGCACCATTATCCGGTGTTACCACATAATAACCGTCCTTTGTTTTTGCCACACATGCCCTTCTTGCCGTTCCCACCCCCGGATCAACCACGGATACAAAAATTGTTCCTTTTGGCCAGAACACCATGGATTGATACAAACGGTAAGAAGCACTCCAGGTATCAAAATGCGGTATTTCATGGGTTCCGTCAAATATTTCCAAGGTACGGTCTACGGTTTTTACAACACCGTACATAGAGCAGACCGCTCCTTCCTTGTAAGTAAAATCGGTTTGAAACCCTAAAATGGGTTTTTCCTTCATTTCTTAACTTTTCCTTTCTTTTCTGGAATTTCATTGATATT
>JAATEU010000257.1 GCA_015655565.1 Clostridiales bacterium | reverse complement strand
TATTATTATTATTTTCTGAAGTTTTCATTATTTATCCCACTTTACATTGCTTACAAATCTGAATCTGTCTGCTCTGAAAAGAGCTTTATAGTATTCAAATGGAGTTCCGTCTTCCATCTGGGTATTTCCTTTCGTAAAGAAAACGGGAGAACCTGTTTCTATATCTAAGAGTTCAGCTTCTTCCTCACTGGCATAAGTAATGCTGATGCTTTCCTCACCTCTTGCCAATTCCTTATGATAGATGTTCTTGAATATGGAATACATTGAATTTGTTTCGTTGTAGTATTTATCAAAGTCCGGGCATAAGCTACCGTTCAAATACATAGTCTCCAGTACACATGGCTGCCCGCTGATATTTCTCAGGCGAATGATTTCATATGCTTTGTGTCCTAGCGGTACATGCAGATTTTTAGAAATTTGCTTGTTACTTTCTATAGTCCGAAAACTAAGGATCTTTGTAGTAAAAGAAAATTCATTGCGCAGATAGGTTGACAGTGCATTTACGCCTCGTATATCTCTGGTGATTTTGGGCTCAGCAATTAAAGTGCCCTTCCCTTTTTTGGAATATAAGCGGCCGCACCCAACCAGTATCTTAATGGCCTGACGCAGGGTGGTACGATTCATGCCCCATAATTCACATAAATACCGTTCGGACGGAATTTTTGAATTCGCAGGTAAATGATTGGTCAATATATAATTTTCCAGCTTTTCCAAAGCATCATCTTTAGGAGCAATACGTTTTTCCATAACAGTTTTTTCCTTACAGAGTGTATAGTTTACAGTGTACATTTGGACTCAGAAACGGTTCCTGAACACAACTTATTTATATTAAAGAGTATATCATAAGGAAAATATAAATGCAAGTTTTGAAGTAAGCCAGCCAGGACAAACGCATGAAGGACGATTTTATTTTATTACTCTAAATTGGTGCATTTTGGGTTTTGTTGATAAATTCCACACAATTACAGCAATTTTAATACTTTTACCAAATCCTATTAGTAAACTACTTCCATTTTATCCGTTTTGATAGTTTTCTTTATTCTTTTTTCAGATACCTGTAATTCTTTTAGCATACCCATGTGCACATCCTAACAAAGTCTTGTCCAACCTTTAGTTTTACAGAGAATATCATTAATTGATCAACTGTTCCATTGGACGTTGAGTATTTCCTCGTTGTAGCGTTTGCCGCCACAGGTAGGACATAGAAGGTCTATATACAACCGCTCAAAAATTTTGGCACGAAAATATTCAATCATGATTTTACATTTTTAAGCAAAAGTACACTTCGCTTATACGGTAAAGGGGTGTTGATTTCACAACAGCCCCTTTACAATAATTAATTTTGCCTCAAGTTTTGCTTATAAAACTACAAATGCCTATGGCTGAATGCTCCATGCCTGATTTGTTCCGCCATTGCCTGACCACTGCAGAATATTCCCGCCATCACTTGTTGAGGCGCCGCTTACATCAATAACAAGACCGCTTTTCTTATTTTTGAAGATGTAATAGCCATCCCCTTTATCAATGATTCTCCATTTTTGATTGTCTCCGCCGTTATCGGTCCACTGAAGAATGTTGCCGCCCTCGCTGGTAGAACCCGATGCCACATCAATGAGTTTACCGCTGTTAACATTTTTAAATCTGAAATAACCGGCCCCATCATACTGAAGCTGCCATCTTTGACTGGAACCGCCACTATCAGACCACTGAAGTATATTTGCTCCGTCTGCGGTTGAAGCGCCGTCAACATCAATTACTTTGCCACTTTTTTGGTTTACGAATTTAAAGTTGTTAACGCTTCCGGTAACTGTACCGGCTTCTGCATTAATCGATAAGGTATTTGACCAGCTCATACTCATAGTAGTATTCGTGGGGAACGAAAGAGGAATCCATACCTACATGGATTCATTTACTTTTCCTCCCCAGGCACCGCCCCAGCGATCACCGGTATATAAATAAGTCGTACCTGACGTTCCCTGCACCGGTATTACAAAAGCCGGCTGTGAATAGAAGGTATTACTGTCGCCGATATTCTGCAGACCGGACCATCCGCTTGATAAGCTGGTTGAAACAGAATATTTTGCCTGATTAGGAGTCCAGCCGGTACAGCCTGAGGTTAATAAGAAGTAATAATTGCCTCTCTTAAACAGGCAGGGTGCCTCTCTCTTAGAACCTTCGAATAATTTGGCTGCCAGTGAATCGATATGCCTGTAATCCGAGGTTAATCTGTAGAGCATTAAATCTGCATTTTCATTTGCTGCAGAAATAAAGTAACCGGTTCCGTCCGTATCCACAAATACATTACAGTCTCTGGACATATATCCGTCTATATTATGATCGGTTATTCCCTGTCCGGCTAACGGACGGAAACTGCCCTGATAAGTATAATTACCGTCAACAGAGTTACAATAAGCTACAGCAGCTCTCGCTTCGCCATAATGATCACCATTCTCCCAGTGCATCCACATAACATACTCACCGGTAGAGGAATTATACATAACCTTTGGCCTCTCAATCCAACAATAATTCAGCTCACTTGCAGAATTTTGGGTAAGAACATCTCTTATGTAAGTCCAGCTCTTAAGATCGTAGGAACGATAACAGGAGACACCTTGAAAATGCCCTGTATCATCACGGTTTTCCCCGAACCAATAATAATAGCCGTCTGCCTTAATCATACCGCCGCCATGGGCTTGTATTGCATTTCCGTCCGTATCGGCCCATTGGATTGCATTAATTACCGTTAACGTTGCTGCAGCGTATACAGGCTGTGAAAATGCCATAACTAGAATAAGGCATAATGCAACAGCCGCTTTTTGATATCTTTTCACTATAAATTCTCCTTTCAATTTATCCCGTATTGTTTGCTTAATTGTTCCATAATCAAGGATATATAAGTTACAATAACTACTTATATATATTGTATGTTCAATTATGAGTTAGTCAATAAAACAATTTGCAGATAATCCGAATAATTTATATGTGAAAGCGCTTTCACAACACAATTATAACAAGAATGGTAAATATTGTCAATCTTATCTGATTATTTAAAGCCATCCAGCTTTAACATCAGCCGGAAACCATACATTCCTCCTATCTTTCATCTAAATGTAAATCCCATTCCATACTTTTGCTGAGAATTATTTTATTATCAGCTACTTGTGCCACATAAATGTTTTTATATGACATTTGTTCATACGGTATTAATAAAGTATTTTGATTAATAAACATAGTCTCTCTCGGTTCCTCATTGACATTAACAACACTCCACGGTGTAAAATTATCACCGTATATATAAATATCTTCATTTTTTATTACAATATTAGAAATTGAAGGTTGAAAAACACCCATTTCCATTGCTTTCTCACTAAAAGGATTTTCTCCTCCATAAACATATCTGTTTCCATAAAGAATATCATATTGCAGAAGTTTCAGCTCCTCTTGATAATCAGAATTGTCTATACATCTCTGATGAAATTGTGTTAAAACTCCATTGTCAATACCCAGCCGTGCCATTAAGTAAGCATTTAATTGGTAAGCAGCTAAATCACGTCTCACTTTCTCCATAGGGTAGTTACTCCATAGAACATATTCTGTTTGAAACTTATCATTTAATAAATTCTCCTCATCAAACGGCAAAGGAGGTAAATGATCACCAAAAAATACGACTACTGTAGGCTCATTGTAATCTGATAAAGCATCTATTAAGTCTCCAACAAATTTATCAGTCTCAGCAAGTTGATTTACATAATATTCTAATTTATTTTTAAAACTTTCATCAATATTATTTTCCTCTATATCGTACCTATTATTTTGTGGAGCTGCAATCACTTTAATTTCTTGATTTTCACCAGCTATCGTATCGGGATATTTTCCATGAGACTGAACTGAAATTGTATAAATAAAATCTCTTATGTCATTCGCATTAAGCGCTTTAAAAATTTCAGTCGTTAATATATCATCCTTAGCCCATCCGATATGATTATATTCAATATGATTCATATATTCTATTGAACTGAAATTATCAAACCCCAAATTCCGAAATACATCTTTTCGGTCATAAAAAGTTCCGGTATTATTATGAATTGCATAATTATGATACCCAAGCTTTCCTAAGTTATAGCAAATACTCTCACATGTAGTTGATTGTAAAATTGTTCTATAAGGATACTCTCTTGTACCAAAAAAATCCGTATTCATCCCTGTTATAACTTCAAATTCCGTATTTACAGTACCGGCACCGTATACCGGCACCGTAAGATAGCCGGAGGAATACTCATTTTTTAGTTTTATAAAATTAGGTACCGGATTTTCTGAAAAAGTATAATTCTTTAAAAAATTAACATCAAAAAAAGATTCCAGTTGGACCATAATAATGTTGGGTTTTAATTCAGAACTATTCGCATCATCCACACTGTACGATTCTTCATCATTGGATTCCTCTGATTTACTTGATTCCGGATCATTGAAATCATTATTGCCATATATTTCGCATAATTCAT
>JAATEU010000399.1 GCA_015655565.1 Clostridiales bacterium | reverse complement strand
TGCATTAAGTTCCACACTGCTATCGCTATGAATCAGTTTCTGCTCTTCACATATGATTTCCAGTAATTCACTTATGTTGGTTTTCTCCAGTATTTTTTGTTGTTTCATATTGTCAAGTCTTGATATTTCTAATAATTCTGAAATAAGTTTATTTAGTTTATTTCCCTGCCTTTGAATTAATTCTATTGCATCCCTATAAGTTTTATTATCCTGTTCATTTTCAAAACATAATTCACATTGCGCCAAGATAACAGCCGCAGGGGTCCGTAATTCATGTGACGCATCTGAAATAAATCTTTTTTCACTATCAAACGACTTCTCCAGTCTTTCCCACATGCTATTGAGAGTTATTCCCAGTCTGGATATTTCATCCTGATATTTCCCAATAGTAATTCTTTTCGATAAATCGTTTCCACTATTTATTTCATCTGCAGCTTCGTTCATAGACTCTAACGGTTTTAATGCTTTTTTGGCAATCAGGTATCCGCCTGTTATAATGAAAGCTATCATAATTGGAAATGTGATACATACTATCTTTACAATATTATTAACCGTATCAGAAACACTTAAGGAATTCGCAAAGCCTCTTATCCATACCGTTCCGTCGTCAGTATTCTCCTTTTTATCATACAAGTAGTAAAAGCTTCCGTTTATTATCACTGAGCTAAAATCTTTATTATCAAATTCCACATCCCCATTATAACCATATGGCTCTATTCCTGAAATTAAAATACCGTCTTCATTGTAAATGGCAACATAATTGCTATCTATTGTTTTATTTAAATTTTCCCTAACAGAACTTATATTATCATCATCAATTTCCGACGCTATTTTCTTTACAATTATTTCCAAATTATCTTTTTTATCTTCATCATCTTTCTGTCTACTGATAAATAATACCGATGTTAAAAAAACAGCCGTAAGGCATACGAAAAAAAATGTATACCAGGCTGTTATCCTTATTTTAACCGATGCATTTTTCATTCATTTTGGTCCTTTCTTAAAACATACCCCACTCCACGAATCGTATGAATTAATTTTACTTCAAAACTTTCGTCTATTTTCTTTCTCAAATATCTTATATACACATCAATCATATTGCTTACACCTTCATAGTCATAACTCCATACATGCTCTTCAATCTTATCCCTGGATAAAACAATGTCCTTGTTCATTATAAGATATTCTAATATAGAAAACTCTTTGGCTGATAAATCAATTTTTCTTCCTGCACGTGTAACAGAATGTTTATCTATATTAACAGTCAAATCCGCAACTGTATAAATATTATTTGATTTTCCGTTTTTACGTCTCATCATTACCCTGATTCTTGCCATTAGCTCTTTAAAAGAAAATGGCTTTACCAAATAATCATCAGCACCGCTGTCTAAGCCTTTCACCCTGTCATCAATTCCATCACGCGCAGTAAGAAATAAAACCGGGGTCTCAATTTTGTTTAAACGTATTTTCTCCAACAATTCAAATCCATTCATATTAGGCATCATTATGTCAAGGATAATTGCATCATAATTTGATGTTTGTACATATTCCCATGCTTCTTCTCCGTTCACACAGCTGTCAACGGCATATCCTTCAGAAGTTAATTTTTTCATTATTAATTTATTCAAATCTTTCTCATCTTCCGCTATAAGAATTCTCACCAAATACCTCTTTCCTAACTTTATTAAAATTCATATGATATAACAAACATATACAATATCTGCCCTACATCACTCTTTGGATATGGCGTCATAACATCTTCGACAGTATTTTTACTATAATAGTTGCATATTAAATTAATCGCCTCAGTCCTATCAATTTTATAGAAAAATCGTATAAAATCAATAGCGCCTCCACCTCTGTTAATTTCTTTATTATACCACAGATTCCCTCTGACGATTATTTTTTCAGTTTTTAAAATAGAATAAGCTCCTTTGCTAATAAAATCAATACCTCTATATATTAGAAATTTTCTAATATCCATTTGATTTGCCTGATATAATGCTGTAGCAGAATAATTTTTCTCCATATAAGATCCTTCTTTCATAATTTGATAATAACATTTTATAAAACTATTATTAAATTAGCATTAAAATGGATAAAATTTTTAATCAGGCTGATGAGGTCCCGATCTGGCCTGCCAGACTCTAGCACTGACGTGCTATCACTTTAGTGATAAACTTCCTTTATTGCATCATGCACATCCATTACCAGAATGCTTTGTGATGCTTAATATCAAGACGGCGGCGGACAACACAGACAAAACATAACCCTTAAATTTTTTACCTGGCGCCGAAATGATTCGGCTGTTTTGGCTTTTATGAAAGCAAAGGCACCAGGACTTTTTCATCCCGATGCCTTTGGAATTTCATCTATAAAACCCCCTAAAAAACAGGGTCCAAAAATGTGTTTTTTGACCCCGTTTTTTGTTCAATTTATTATCAAAAACCACAACATCTTATGGTTAGACCGTTTTATTTTCCCTTCCGGCCACAATACGTCATCATTATTATTACCTCAACATGCCTTGAGTGTACAAAAACAATGCCACTTGATGCTGGTAACCCCTTGGTGTCAATTTAAATATTCTCCATTATAATAACAGAATTTACGCCATCACAGCATATTGGCATGTCCAGTATTTCGAGCATAAACCGGGTCTTAATCTAAATTCGCATGAGCTGAGATACCACAAATACATCTTCAGAATTCCGGATTTTTTGTTCTGCAAAATAATGTTCTACAGCATATTTAAATGAGTTTACAATAAATGCAATTGCCTTTTTGCTTACCTCTGCTTTTGGACATATCTGCTCAAAAGCATGAAAACAGCCTTTATATATTTCAAACTCAACTGGAATTCCGGCTTTTTTTAAATTTTCTACATATTGAATAGTTTCATCCCTAAAAGGCTCTAATTCACCAACAAAAGTTGCTGTTGGCGGAAGTTTGGTGTAATCTGCCGCCCTTGCAGGGGCTGCATATGCAGGTACATTATCAGTTTCAAATAAATTCCCAAGATATAATTTCCAACCATTAAAGTTAGATTTCGAGTTCCAAAGAGGTGCATTATTGTCCTTTGCCGACTCACTTGTCATCCTGTCATCCAACATTGGATACAATGGCATTTGAAATGCAATAGATACCTCCCCTTTATCCCTCGCATAAAGTGTCAGGGCAGCAGTTAATCCTCCTCCGGCACTGTCCCCGCCTACCATCAGCTGGTTATCCCTGATTCCCAATTCTTTCGTGTGGCTTTTCATCCACAAAAGAGCTTCATAGCTATCATCCAGAGCCGCCGGATATGGAGCCTGAATAGAAAGCCGGTAATCAGGCGCCACGACAACACAATTGCTCACTTCCATAAACCATTTTGCCATCATAATTGCTAATTCTGGAGTCCCCAGTGCATAGCCTCCTCCATGCAGCCAAAGAACTCCAGGAACATCTTCTTTCTGTGTAAGTGGCTTAATTATACAAATACGCATCTTCGAACCATCTTTACGAGGAATCCACTCCTCGATAAATTGTATGGTTTTATCTTTCACCTTACCAGATTTATTCATCAGTTTATTAAACAGTTGTAATCTAAATTCAGTAAAAGTATTATTGATAATTTTAATAATCGTCGCAGTAGTTCTTAAATCTTTATCAATCATATTCCTTTTTACTTTCATATCCTTATCCTCCGCTTATTTGCTAACTAAAAATTATTCTATTATCAAAACTCGACAACGTGTTGTATATATGTTATGCTAAAATATCCCTCAATTCAATAAACACTTGAAGCCAATTTGTCTAAAATTCAACCTGGAGGAATTTCATGAGTATATATAAAGAAAAACGTGAACAGACCAAAAATTCTTTAATTAATTCTTTTTGGGAAATATATGAAAAGAAAAGCTTAGATAAAATAACGATAAAGAATATTACTGATAAGGCAGGCTATAATCGTGCCACCTTTTATGTGCATTTTAAAGATATAAATGACATTCTGCAATGCATTGAGAATCAGCTGTTTGATTCTTTTGATAAAATGTTCAAGCTTACAGATATTGAAAATTATGACCAGGAATATCTCTTAAAAAAATCCATTGATCTGTTCACATTAAATACACGGTACTATCGTCTCCTGCTCTCACCGAAAGGTGACCCTTATTTTGTTGAAACATGCAAGGAAAAGTTGAAAACACTCTTTCATTCAATTGAAAAAAACAATAGCTCCTTTACAAGCAATAATGTTGATTTTTTTCTGGAATATACAGTCAGTGGTTTAATAAGCTGCATCTTATATTGGTTCGAATCACAGCCCTTTCCTGTTGAAGACCTATTCAATAATTTGTATAAGTTGATAGCAGCTTGTACACTGCTGGATTAAGAGAAAGTTACGCTATGATTCATTCCTGTTTACATTAAATCTGCAAGAACTTGCAGCATGCTCAGAGCTTCCAAAACGAAAACGATGGCTTTGCTTTTATTTCAAAGGAGTTTGGCTTATTAAAAAATCATTCACTCTCTGTGGTTCTTTTGCAATTCTTTTAGCGCATCATTTACTGTCTCACTGATTCGTTTCTCATTTATCCACATTACAAGGGTTACAGCAAAATATATTACCAAAACGGACAGTATAAGTGCTATGGTGATTTCAATACTGGTAAATACTTTCCCTGCATAAAGGATAGTTGTAATTCCAATTTCAAGTAAAAGTACATGGAGTACTTTTCGCAGGATAATCTGCCTTAAAGTCAATTCTTTTTTTGAATAGTTTACAAGTTGCAATACTGCTCCCATCAGTCCGTAAATTAAGGGCGAAAAGAGAATTCCGTATCCCAGTGACACATCTGGCAGAAAAATAGTTCCAATTACCCCCATTGCTAACGAAATGCACGCAACTGATATAAAAAAACCAAGTACAATTTGAGTTTTGAAAAAGTTTTTAAATTCCATATGATATCCCTTCCAATACAGCTTTTTTTAGTGCACCGGCATATTGACGTGAAATAATGATTTTCTCGCCGTTTTTCATATGCGCGGTAAATCGTCCATTCAAGGCGGGACTTATACTATCCAGTTTC
>JAATEU010000455.1 GCA_015655565.1 Clostridiales bacterium | reverse complement strand
GTATTTGTTGTTTTTAATAATGTGTATGTTAATGACAGGCTGCAGCAATGAGAAGCCAAAAGTGGAGAGCCAGACAATAACAACCCAATCGGATGAGAAATCCGAAGAGACAAGTAATAGTGCAAAAGAATCTGTAAGCAGCGAGCTAGATGGTGAAGAAACGGACAATACAGAGACTGATGTATTGGAAGGACAGATAAAAGAACAATCCTTTGACGTAACTTTAGACAGCTGGGGAAATGTGACTTTTGCATCTTTTATGCCGGAGGAAAATGAGAATATGGATGGAGATGTGCGGTTTAAGCTGTTGAATGGGAAAGAGGAAGTCTATCGTTTTCCGGGAATAACAGAGGATAATCGCCGTTTTGGCCAGTACTTTGAAAAGGTTGTGGCAGTAGCATTTAAGGACTGTAATGAGGATGAAAAAAAGGATGTTATCATTATCAATGAGTATGCACCCCAGTCGGGACCAAATAAGGAGGATAGCTATAAAGAAGCCAGGGTTTACACACAAAAAGAAGAGGGAAAAAATTCTTTATAGACAGTTATCTGGTCGAATATTTGAATAAATACTATTATAATGATACGATTGATTCTGTAGTGAAAGGAATTGCAGAATATAAAAAGGATATGGAAAGGGAAGCAGGCTATTACGGAGATTACCGTATTACCGCCTGTAAAGGAACTGCCGCCGTCTATGCCATGTCGCAGGAAGAAATAGACGCTGCCATTGGAAATACGTTAAGCTATCAGGCAGCCTCTTATGCGTGGAATGGAAATACAATGGCCACAAGCTATCAGGAGGAAACCTATTCCACAGATCAGCTGTCAGAGGATTACGGTATTGAGGCATCTGAACTGGGAATTAAGGATAAGGAAGTTTTAGCAGTGACTGTTTTAACGGAAGGGGAATATATAGGAAACTATTTTTATGTATTAGACGAAAATACCTTGCTCTTATATTATGAAGGTGTGTTATTCGAAGCGGAAAGAATACCGGAGAAAGAGTAATGCATTAGTTATGAACTTTAGGGCTGTTCCAGTTATTTATATAATAGACATTATTTACTCTATGCAACTGTGAGTTGCGAAACTTCCAAGTCCATTTGGTAGAGTGCAACTATAAAACAGCCTAATATTAAAGAAAAAAGAAGGAGTCTTTATGATATGACATTAGGAGAAAAAATACAACAGTTAAGAAAATTAAAAGGCATGTCTCAAGAACAACTCGCGGAGAAACTTAATGTTTCAAGGCAGTCTGTTTCCAAATGGGAGTTGAATGATGCCATACCCGATTTAAGCAAAATCGTAATGTTAAGCGAATTCTTTTCTATATCTGCAGATGAATTAATAAAGGAAAATGGTTCACTCAAACAGATGATGGAATCAGAAAATATTAATTGTAATTCAAACGGAAAGAAGAACTTATTTAAATCTGAAGATGATGCTAATTCGGTAATACAAGATGAATTACTTGATAATTACATTGGAAAAGTTTGCTCGATTGATTTAACAAGGTGGAATGATGGAGTAAATAAAGTTTATTTGACTTCGTACGATAACCATTTTATATATTATATTATAGTAGAGAAGAATGAATGTAAAATAGGTGCTTTAGGAAAAAAGTATATTAAACAAATCGAAACGGAAAAAGTTGAAAGCTTAAAGACACCAAAGAATTATCAAATACAAGAGATTAATAAAGAATATTTTATTGCCAAAAAAGTGAACCTATACTTAGACGACAGACATTTTTGGTCAGGGCTAATAGGGAAAGATACAGAGTACCTTAATCTTACAGTGAGAAAATTTGATGATAAAAATATATATGTATGCCAAAGTGTAAATGAATTTGCCTTATTGATTAGCAAAATTTCTAAGCTTGAAACAGTAGAATCTAAATGAATCTAGATATTTTAACATTATGAGCATTAAATGAAGTTATAATACAATCATTGGCTCTAAGTGAATGAGTATATAAGTTATTTATATAATTTCAAAGTAATAAAAATCATTCTATTTAATAAAGAAAAGAAGATAATACCAATATCTTAAAATACTTAACTTTCCGCCAAGGGGAAATCAGCTTCAAGCGGCATCTTTTTTATACACTCAAGGCATACGGAATCGGTTTGTTTGCTTGAACGTACATAAAGTGTTGCAAATAAAGGGTTTTAGGCGTATTTACAGCAGCCATTAGTCGTGGGACCCTTGAGGAGATAAAAAAGATGACATGACTATAAAACGCAGATAGTTCAGTGCTTTTGTAAATGGCACGATAGTTTAATTAAGTTCGTCTATCGAATATAGATGAAGAGCTAGAAAGGGGATAGAGGTCAAAAATGATCAAAGACATGAAACAAATTATTGAATACCTTTCAGAGTATGCAACGGGTACTGTTCCAAGATTTATATTGATGAAAGAAATATGCAAAGAATCGGTATCAAGTCCTAGCTATATAAATAGTTATACTGGAATCAAAGAATCAAAGTGGTATGAGAAACCTCCAGTCCCCATTTTTCCCACAATAGTGTGAAAAGCGTAAAAATGTGATATATGATTTTCTCATGGTTAACATATAGAAACAATTTTCCAACGAAAAGTAACTACAGCCATTTATGTAATGAGATAATTGTTTTATGACTTTTAAATAGATATATGAATCATTGTCATAGGAGGGCTGATGGGTGGAAAGATTGATCTTTCAATTTTAGATTGGGATGATGCGGGAGCATGCTGTATTCAATATATTCTTATAAGGAATAGCGATGAGGAAGAATCTATATTAACCGAGATAAATAAAATATGTAATATGTTAAAGGACTTATGTGTAATTACAAGAAAATATCCACAAATTGATTATTATGAAGAAAAAAGTACAGGAGACATCAATATTGAGTTGATTTATATAATAGAGGCATTTGAAGTAGAATCTATTATGTATGTTTTAGAAGCATTTAAATTCAAATGGAAATAGGCAATTGATAGATTATAGACATATTATTTCACTTACAGATATTGCATGATATAAAAGTGATGAACCATTTATTGTTATCAATAACTGAATGCGGGGAAAAGGCACTATTGAATTTTTGGTTTATGGGAACAATTACATAATCCGAGCTTTAAACCTATCGAATTCGATAGGTTTAGAAAAGAAGCCGGATATAATGCTTATACACTGTCACCGCAAAAATGGATTGGAAGTACGAATGCAATTGGCATTGTTTCCAGGTCAGGATGTTATGGTGGAACTTTTACCCGTTATGATTATCCGAGAACTCGAATAATTCCGATATTGCTTTTGAATTTGCTTTCCTGGATATCAGCAGAGTTGTAAATGAAGATGAGAAAAAAATTGGGAAAATTAAGGTTAGATTGGTAAAGATAATAATTTGTGACTGTTATGTTTTAAAAAATTATTTTGCCTATATATAGCGAAAAATACTCTTGTCTTTATCGTTAGTATAAGTTATAATAAATACGAACATAAAAGACAATAGGGGTATTTGAAATAAATTACAAGCATATTCATGAATTATTTAAAAAGAATAATGGAATTTTGGAAGCGAAGCAAGCTGT
>JAATEU010000303.1 GCA_015655565.1 Clostridiales bacterium | reverse complement strand
GCCGCACCGAAATTACGCCGGGCTGTCGTAAAAGCAGCCAATTGTGTCGTGAAGCTACCGAGACCACCACCATTTGTCAGCGCTGCCCGCTGGATGTCATTGTAAAAGGTAGTGCCGTCCAGAAACCATACCTCATGCATAACCCCGTCTTCCTCATATTGATAATAAGGATTACACGACACCGTATCCCATTTTATTGAAATGCCATGAGAGGCCGCAAGCGTCATGGTCTCATCGTAGCCCAATGTTTTGGAAGCATGTTCCGCTGATTCACTCCAATCGTAACCGTAATTTCCGATACAAACTATAGTTTGCTCCGACGGAATTTCCATACTGTCAAGCAGTGTGTACACCCATTCGGAGGATGAAATGGACGACGGCTCAGTAGAAATATTATGCTCATCATATAGCATATAGAAGAAATAATCTTCGTATTCTGCCAGCACCTGATAATCAAATGCTTCATCATAAACAGCTACATCCTGAGTAACCAGCAGACCGCTTCTGCTGAATTTATCGCTTACTTCTATAATAAAAGCACTCCATAATTCCTTGTCCTCCTCTTTCACATTTTCAAAATCGAAATTGATTCCAATGTATCCGTTGGACAGGATATCCTCATATAATTGTTCTATGAATCTCTTTCTCCGTTCAGGATCTGAGATTATTTTATGTACCGCATCACCGTTCCATTCCCCTTCAATATAATTATGAACCATGGGCATAATGTCTTTGCCGTTTTCCTGCACCACATTATCTGTGCCTGCTTCTTTTTCAATAATTAAATTCCCTTCTTCTTCCAGCCTGTACCAATTGGGAATCAGAACATCTATGTTATCTATATTTTTTTCCAGTGACTTTCTGTCATTTTCCCCGGTAGAAGTGTAGAATGCAAAAAAACGGTTCGCCTTGTCAGGTGACTCTTTTGCGTTTTCCATGGCTTCCAGCATTCCATCCCATTTGAAATCTCGCGATTTATAATCAATTTTTACATACTCTACAAATCCATTATCATCCACTGATACGGTTTTCTGAATGTTCATGGAGCTTTCCTTTAATAAATGTACCTTATCCTCTAAATCACTTATATCTTCCGTTATCTTCCATATGTCCGGATCCTCCGTCCCTAACTGTAAAAGGGCTACTCCAGCCGTCCCTTTTTCAAAAGACATTTTAACCACGTTATAAAAAACAGAACTATCCAAAAACCAAATAATACGTTCTTTCTTATTCTCTTTGTACGCCACGTATGGATTTCGGGATGCGGGATCCCAATTCACCCGCAAATCATGCCGCTCCGCGAAGTTTATTACCTCTGAATACGCAAGCTGAACTGCACCTTCATTCCCGCTTGTATCCCAATCGTATCCATATCCAGAAAAAGATATTACGGTTTTTTCAAGGGGTGTTTTTATCGTTTCGATTATCTCTTTTGACCATCCAAAAGATGCAATAGGCCCGGATTCCGTTGAAATACCATGCTCCTCATTTATAACAATTAATACATAATCCAGGAAAGCGGCCAGGGTTTCACTATTATATGCCGGATTTTTTACAAGTACATTTTGAGTAACATATAATCCCTCACTATGAAATGCATCAGACAGCTCCTTTATAAAGCTTGTTAAATTATCCCTGTCTTCCTGATACAAATCCATAAAATTAACATTAATTCCCCAATATCCATTGTTCTTTGCTTCAGTGCAAAGTTGATAAATCAACCTTTTTCTGACAGAATCCGTAGTCAGAAGTTTATGTACAGCCTCCGGGTCCCATTTTTCATTAATATAATTATTAATGGAGGGCATGATTTTGATGCTGTTTTTTTTAAGCATTTCGTCTGTTTCGGTTTGTACACTTTCCGCAACCGTACCGTCTGAATTCAAGGAATACCAGTCGGGAACGACAATATCCATGTTTTCTATATTTTCCTGCAAATGAAGCTGGCTCATATTCGACTCATGCATGTAAAAGGTAAAAAACTTTTTTGAAGAATCACTATCAACGGAGGTTTTCAAATCTTCCTTTTCATTATTCAAGCGTTCTTTTTCCTCAGTTTCCTCCGCTGCCGGAGCAAGAATTGATTGTTCCACATCCACAGGCCGTATGTTTTCATAATCACCTGCAAAGGGTACTTTATACATTGGCAAATGGCCGCCACCTGTAAATATTCCAATACCTAACAACAGTAAAGAAGCAAAAAACAAGGGCATAACCACACGCTTACACACCGTAAAAAGTTTTAAACGTACATTGGTAGGATCATAAAAAACGAAATCCCTTTTTTCTTCCATTTGATTATTTTTCAAAAAATTACGATAATATCTCAAGAAAATCAAAGCAGCCGTAACGCTAAAAGCCATTTTAACCGGAAAACTGCAAAGTAACTCTAACTTTTGTTCCTTCAATGCAGTGTGTTCCGCCACAATGTACAACAAGCCAGAAAAAGAATAGGATGTAAACAAACCCAGCAGAAAAGGAATCACTCCAGCCGGAAATAATACAAACACACCTATCATCCACGGATTCACATCATAGGTGCTTAGCCCTGAAAATATTCCTATGGCAATCATCGCACTCATGCTATAAGGGTTTTGCAAACGAAAAGGGTTATTTAATATACGTTCTAAATACTGTCTCATAAATCCTCCTTTATATATTGCCGGTATCATTATATTTGTTCTATACTTGCCATGCCCAACTGTTTTTTCGCCTCATACAGATTTTTCACCAATTTGGGATAATGAGCACTGTTCTTATCGTAAATAACCAGATTTTTTTCTATGTCAGTAATCAGCTCTTTCATGGATAGTTGTGCTTTTTCCAGGCATTTTCCATAATCACCGGAGCCTTTTTCCAGGCATTTAATCATTTCTTCCATCAGTTCCAAAAAAACACGTGCATTTTCATCCACCATTTTTCTGGAGAACAACAAGGCTTCATGCTTTAATTCATCACTAAAAAGCTCCTTGGTTGAATATTTCAGCACCTGAAAAAGTTTGCCCGTCTTTGCACCGAATTCCAATACGGTATCTGTAAAATCAGCCATTTCCTTTGAAGCATACTTGTAGGTGTAAACCAGTTCATAGTAATCCACACCTGTTATCAATCCTTTTTCTTTCAATATATTCAGCATTGGTGTGTCAAACAGTACACAAAGCTCCCTGTGAGGCCAAGTATTGGTTTCTATTAAATTGTATGATTTATAAAAATTCACGTTTTCTTTGATGTCATTTAAATCCATTAACGGATCAAACATAATAAAACCGGCATCCAGTGCAATTCCCAGGTCCCTTACTACTTTTATCGCAAGGATAATATCTTGAATGGTGTCTCTTCGGTTATATCTTTTCCTTTGATTTTCAGATGCCGATTCAATCCCTATATAGAGCCGGGTCAGCCCGCAGGATTTCATATATTGGAGCAACTCACTCATCTTATGATTCATTTCCAGATTATTAGCACCTTCCCTGGCAATAATAAGAGGATTGGTAAAAATCCGAAATGAAATTTTCACATTATATTTTTCAGAAAGTTTTTTTATTGCATCGGTGATTTGATAGGCCCTGACAATCCACTTGTCACTTCTTCCTCCAAAAAATTCATTATCCACAAATTCCAGTTCATGAACTCCCCTGCTAAGAAGAATTTCTATATTTTTTATGACACGGTCTATCGGTACCGGATCCCATTTGCTCTGAGGCCCCTGAGAACAGAATGTACAATTGAACCTGCATCCTCTGGAAGCTTCAAGCGTATTTGAAACCCCCGTATTTATTTCAAATTGAACGGGAGGATGTATTACGATGTTCGCATCGTACCTGCGAGGGTTATACCTGATTATTCCCGAATCATCCCTCCATACGGCATTGGGAATAGCGGAAATATCACTTTGATTCTTTTTATATAAAATAACCTGTCTTATGCCTTCTTCCCCATATCCCAATATAATCATTGACTGTCCCGGTTCTGTTACATAATTGTCGGCAAAATACGAACTGGCATAGGTAGGTACCGTATTGCCGTATATAATGAGGGGAAGCTTTGCTGCTCCTGTCTTTTTCCGATAAGCTCCTTCAAATGTTTCATGCATTTGCAATGCCCTTATTTCAATACTAAAACCTATAATATCCGGATTTATGCGTTGAATCAGTTCCAGAGCTTCCTGTATTTCGGAAACGTCACATATTCTTATATGGCTGCACTCCACTTCATTTCCGAATTCTCCGTATAAGTCTCCTATCAGTGTCTCAACAGACAAATTATTCCATATATCTTGATGCCATAAAGATCCGTAGGAAATAAATAAAAATCGGATCGGTGAGGTAATTTCACGTTTTGGATACAAAAATTCCATTCCTTTGCCGTTTTTAAAATTGCCTCCTATGCGAAATATTGCAAGCTGCTCTATGGCATGTTTATAAAGCCTTTTATTATAAACATAGGCCTCCAGATCATCAAAAAACATTTGTGTCATGTATCCTTTAAAAGGTTGTTTCAGTATTTCGTACACTTGCCGCAACGTAAGACCGCTTCCCTGTGATTTTTCGTTTATTGCAGCCAAATGAAATAATACTTTATCCCGTTCTTCCAAACTAAGCCCGATTCTTCCCTTTTTCATCCCATCCCTTAAAAGCACCAGCATTTGATTCACAAAATCCCAGCATCCCTGTGAACAAATGGACTCGTAAAAGTTCCGGGTGATACTTACATCGGCATTCTCATCCAGAAACAAATAGAATTGCTTGCTACCCACCGAAAAACAGGGTTGATCTGTTTCATAAACACGTAATACGCAGGTACTATTTTGTACCATCGTGTACTTGGTTTCACCGTATTTCTTATCCAGAGCCTTCAATTGATATTCCATAGGAAAAACGCTATCTGGGACATCCTGATTTTTTATTGATAAAAAAACTTTCACAATAATTTCCTCCTAATATTATTTTGGATACTTTCAGCTATAGCATAAAGACTATAACAAAGGGATACTGATGCAAGGTAGAAGATTTAATTTAAACAAGAAGTTGCTGCTATCCACATCTTAGGAACACAGTCTTCCCGAAACATGGGAATCACCTCCTTAAATTTATGGCCATATACTAAGACAAATATAAGGAGGTGTTTATAACAAAAACAGCAATTAATATGTTACTGTCCGGCTATATACCGTATTGGATTCCGAACCATCAGGTCCACTAACAGAATAATATGTGGCAACTCTGAACTTTCCTTTGGAAACCGTAAACTTTTCAGATATAGAAACCGATGAAGCCGTAGATGACTTCGACCAACTCTTTATATCTGACCACATATCATTTGAATACTGCTGAAGTGTAGAACTAAGGTAAATACTTTCCCCGGATGTCGTTTTTTGCACAAATCCTTTAATAGTAGCTGTTCCATCGGAAATGGCCAGAGTACTGTATGCATTGTTTATGTAAATATACCGTGAAGTAATTAAAGATAAGTCCGAAGGGTATTCTGGGGCCTCAGCAGTAAGTACAGGCACTGACATTGAACCCAATAGCAAAAAACACATACCTATAGATAAAACTTTTTTATTTAACATAAATTATACCCCCTTGCAATTATCACTATTAGTAACGTAGCAATCTTCAATCTTCAATTTAAATAGACTCACCTCTTTCATATCCTTTCATATATATAAACAAATACATCACATCATTTGTGACATTTATTAATAAAAATTTATCTGCAATTAAAAATTCAGCATAGCCCGCCTATCCGGCTGCCATGCTGAATTACAATATCAGAAAATCGGAACGCTTTCGGCTATCTCAAA
Organism: Clostridiales bacterium; assembly: GCA_015655565.1. Classification (GTDB taxonomy): domain Bacteria; phylum Bacillota; class Clostridia; order Lachnospirales; family Lachnospiraceae; genus Anaerocolumna. Next base: position 3,842 of record JAATEU010000303.1, on the reverse strand, counting down.
AATCGTTTCTCTGTCCAGTGTAGATGAAACCATGTACACGTAATGCTCATCATACCACATAAGATTTTGAACTCCCCGATTGGAGTAATAGATTGCAGAGAAGTCTTCAAACACTAATTCTTCCGGCTGGATACCCTCGGTATTAATGTGCATAGAGACATCTTTTAATCGCTGCTGTATATAGGAAAGAAAATCTTCATTATCTTCATATGTGAGTAAAACAATGCCGCCTAAGTCTTGAGCAATTAATTCAAAGCCATCGGGTATGTATTGAGGTAAAAGCGGATAAAAGTCTTGTTCCTCTTCGTACTCAGATTTTGATTCTCTAAAAAACAAATGTGTAAATTGCTTATATATTATCTTTGTATATTCAACAATTTTTTCCCGCATAGGCGGTACAGTCATAGCTGTAGCCATCAATATTACTAAAACAGCTGCAATGCCAATAACCAGGCGTTTTCCCCATGTCTTAAAACTTCTATTTCCCTTTGATTTTCGTTGCCTGATCAAATCCTGCATTTTTTCAAGAAATTCCTCTGAGAAATTATAAACAATTTGGTCTTCACTTGGCAAAGCATCCAGATAATACCGATTTACCCGATTCAATGCTTCCTTAAAAGCATTTTCTGCAAAATCACTTGGCACGAGCACTTGCCTCCCCCTTTAAAATTTTTTTCAGCAATTTTTTAGCCCGTTCCAGCCGTTTACGGACAGTGACTTCTGTAATACCCAGCATAGCAGCAATTTCCCGGTTGGTAAACTCATGAACATATTTCAAAGTCAGTATATCCCTGGATAAATCGGGCAGCATAAATATTGCCCTTGTTACTGCGTCCGCTTCCTCTGTTGCTGCTAAAAGGTCGTTGTCGTCAGCATAAGTGTTTTCATCCAGAGGAATCAGGGGATGCCTTTTTCGTTTGTTATATAAGTTAATGGAATAGTTCCTCACAATAACAACAAGAAAACTAAAAGTTTTGTGACTATGAACTTCATCAATTTTATCAAATTTTTCTAATACAGTTAAAAATGTATGATGTACTGCATCCTCTGCAAGAAAGGAGTCTTTTATAATTTGATTAGCCACATAGAATAAACGTTTACGATATGTCTCGTACAAGAGCTCAAATTTGTCTTTATCCTCCTGCGTATTGATCATTTCTAAATAGAACAGCAACATTATATGAGGTAACCCCCCTTTCTCTTATGCATCTTAATCGTAGCGGTGTTTTAACAATGTTTTTTTGCCGGCACCATCAATAATATTTTAGTAACATTAATGTTATGTAAATATTATCCATTTATAGTATACATGAAATTACAAATATTTGCAAATTTCTTTTTTGACAAATTAAGAATCTATTATAACAAGCATAGTTTGATATCTTTTATTATCGGTTTTCAGTAATTCGTTATTGGTAAAAAATAATTATGTGTTATAATATATAGTAAAGCCAAGCCCTCCTCATTTCCGGCAGGCAAGGTGAATTTTATGCAGAGCAATCCTATGACATTTACCGGTATCTTTGATCGCAGACGGTGACGGCAACTGAACATTCCGCTTTTTATTGCGGACTGCGCAGAGCAGTTGATTGGTCTGGCACTAAAACATAATAAAAGGCGGTGGTATATTGCAGCAGCAATCTCTTTTTGATGACCGGGAAAAGAATAATCCCTTGTCCAGCCGTATGCGTCCGAGAAACTTATCCGAGTATGTGGGCCAGCAGCATCTGTTAGGAAAAGGGAAAGTCCTGCGTCAGCTGATTGACCAGGATCAGGTAGCCTCCATGATTTTCTGGGGACCTCCCGGTGTTGGTAAGACAACCCTGGCAAGAATCATTGCCGGCAAGACCAAGGCAGCATTTGTGGATTTCAGTGCAGTTACAAGCGGAATAAAAGAAATTAAAGAGGTCATGGTCAAAGCGGAAAACAATCGGTGCATGGGAGAAAAAACCATGCTGTTCCTAGATGAAATCCACCGTTTTAATAAGGCGCAGCAGGACGCCTTCTTACCTTTTGTGGAAAAGGGCAGTATTATTTTAATTGGTGCCACAACTGAGAACCCTTCTTTTGAAATCAATTCGGCATTGCTTTCACGCTGTAAGGTTTTTGTACTGCAATCACTGACAGCCACCGACTTAACTCAATTACTGCAACAGGCCCTGACCGATGCGCGCGGATTCGGCGGACAGCACATTGATATAACCGAGGAAATGCTGTCAATGATTGCAGGCTTTGCCAACGGTGACGCCCGTGTTGCGTTGAACACGCTGGAAATAGTCGTTTTGAACGGTGAAAGGAACGATGAAAAAATCACCGTGACAAAAGAGATTATCGAACAATGTATCAGCAAAAAATCATTGCTGTATGATAAAAACGGGGAGGAACACTATAATCTTATCTCAGCCCTGCATAAATCAATGCGGAACAGCGATGTAAACGCTTCCGTTTATTGGCTGGCAAGGATGCTGGAAGCCGGAGAAGATCCTCTTTATATTGCAAGGCGGCTGACCCGCTTTGCCAGCGAGGATATCGGAATGGCTAACAGCCACGCTTTGGAAATTGCCGTGTCTGTTTATCAGGCCTGTCATTTTATCGGCATGCCGGAATGCAGCGTTCATCTCACTCACGCAGTTACGTATCTCGCACTGGCTCCAAAATCCAATGCACTCTATATGGCCTATGAAAACGCCAAAAAGGATGCTTTGGAAATGCTTGCCGAGCCGGTGCCGCTGCAAATCCGCAATGCACCGACCAGGCTGATGAAAGAGCTGCATTACGGCGAAGGATATGAGTACGCCCATGACACAAAGGACAAGCTCACCGCCATGGAGTGTCTGCCCGATTCCCTGCGTGACCGGCAGTATTATTTACCAACCACCCAGGGCAATGAGGCCAAAGTCAAGGAATGGATGGAAAAAATTGAAGCGTGGCGCAGGCAGCGGTAGTCACTCCCAAACCACCCTCTGTCAGGCTTTCCTGCTTTGGATTCCCTTTCTCCCGAAATATGTATTATTTTATCTTCACCCTTTCACAGCACCAATCATGACACCCTTAACAAAATATTTCTGTAAGAAGGGATACACACAAAGAACAGGCAATGTGGAAATCACGATTGCAGCATATTTTATCGTTTCCGCATAAGTGTCCATCATGTCCTTATTCGCAGCACCTTCATTCAGGACATTGGAATTTGCAATAAGAACCGCCCGGAGGATATTCTGAATCGGCAGCAGTTCATTTTTTGTAATATACAATGAGGCATTAAACCAGCTGTTCCAATGACCAACCCCGTAATATAAAAGTAAAACTGCCAGCGTAGGTTTTATTAAAGGTGCAATAATCTTAAACAGTACGGTAAAATCACTGGCACCGTCAATATATGCCGATTCTGTCAGACTATCCGGTACCGCTTCAATGGCTGTTTTACAGATAATGGCATTATACATACTCAGTGCACCGGGAATAATTAATGCCCACAGATTGTTATATAACCCCAGGGATTTCTGATTCAAATAAGTAGGAATCAGACCTCCGCCAAAGAACATGGTAAACATTAAAAATGCTGCAATATATTTCTTAAAAAATACATTTTTTGAAGCCATAAAATAACCGCACAGCAATGTCATAAGAATGTTAAGCGGAAGGGAACCTGCCAGCACAATCATTATATTTCTAGGTTACTATAGTGCAGGAAGAGAGAAGAGAGCACTTGCCCTGTCCGGGTCATGATACGCAGATATATCATGAATAAGGATGCCACGGCCATGAAGATAGGGGCCAGGGTGGTCACGACCAACGTAGTAAATACTCGTAGTCAATGACTTCAATGGTCACACGAGCAG
>JAATEU010000005.1 GCA_015655565.1 Clostridiales bacterium | reverse complement strand
TACGGCGGTATTCATTTCATGACCTGAATTGGACTTTTGACACTCTAACCCAGTAAGATTAGAAAGCTGTTATTTACGCGTCTAAGTACACATTTATCAGCCATCCGTTTTCATGGCTTCGATTGCACTGATTTTTGTAGCACGATTGGCCGGATAATAACCGGATATAATACCGACCAACATAGCAAAGCCTGCTGCTAAAAAGGGAAGCCATATGGGGATAACTGAAAATTTCGCACTTTCCATATCATACATATAACTGGAGGATAATAATGCATTAAACAAAGGCTGTCCAAACTTATTAATTGCCCATGAACCAATATAGCTTAATATAATACCAATTACACCACCTATTAAACCAATCATTCCTGCTTCAAATAAAAATAGTTTTTTAATATCACGGATGATACAGCCAAGCACCTTCATAATTCCAATTTCTTTAGTACGTTCATAAATAGACATAATCATGGTATTGGCAATATTAATTGCAGATACCAGCATCGCTATGGCACCTATACCTCCCAAAACCATCTGAAGCATATTAGAAGTCTGCTGCATCGGTTCCATATACATAGCTAAGCTTGAGGTCTGATAACCCAGTTCTTCAATTTTATCCTGTACTTTAGTAACATTTTTAATATTATCAACCGTTATCTTAATGCTTTCATAAGTTTCAATCGCAGCTAATGCTTTTTTACGTTCCTCTGCTTTTAATGTATTGGTATACTTTTTATATAAAGATTTAAAATAATTAATATCCATATAAATATTATAATCATATTCCCAATTATCACTGCGTTCCATAATACCATAATCCGTGACTTTTAAAGAGAATGGTTTTCTTTTCTCATCTGCCTCATATTGATACGGATTAAAAGCAAAGATTATATTATCCTTAGTGAGATCCTTCTCTGTCATAGTATAATTCCGCCCGTTAGGATTATAAAAATTCATAAGGGAATCACTTCCAAATACTATGAAATGATTCGTTTCAGGCGTCGGATAACTACCGGCAGACAAAGCCGGAAAATCAAAATCCTTAAAGGTACTGCTGTCCATGGCATATATTTGCACCTGAGATTCATACTTGCCGCTACTTAGCATAACACTTGAAGATAAAATTGGTGATATAGCTTTTACATGTTCAAGTCCTTTGACCTGTTCCACAAGGGATTCGTCCATAAGTTGTTCCTTGGAATCAATATAGTTGCCATCTTCATCCATTATATCCGCATATTTATTTATTGTTACTGTGGTTAAGCTTCCCAATTCCATTACCTGAGATTTAAAATTAGTATTCATCCCAATACCGATTGATACCATTACTACGATGGAAATAGTTCCTATGACCACTCCGACAACTGTCAATGCTGTCCTGGCTTTTCGGCGCCTTAAATTCCTAAGTCCCATTTTAACTAAATCACTAATCCTCATACAGCTCAAATCCTTTTTTAATTTTTCTCTTTGCAAGCAAGATACCAATAACAATGCTTACTGCCAAGGTTACCACCGATATTCCAATTACAAATGGCCAGCTGGACAACAGCGGATCTTTGACGGTTGTCTCTGTATCTAAAACATCACCTGACATTTCACCGTCCGCTTCACCATTACCGGAATCAACAACAACACCGGAATCTGATGTAATAACTTTTTGATTCACCATTGCTTCATTTATACCTGTTAATAATACCTGTACGTTAAACTCCGGATCTATTAATATTTTCATAACTACCTCCATTCAAGCATAATTATGCCTCTTCCTGCTTTCTCAATTTTCTTCTGTATAATCCCAGCCCAACTTTTCTTGTTACCGGTATCATAATTGCCAGGATTGCTATTTGTAAAATTACAAAAGCCCCGGTTGGAAGAATTGGAGTTTTTGCAATATCAACGATAGGTAAGCCTCCCCCCTCCCCACCACTGGCATCGAGGATAAATTCTCCTTGAACTGATCCTTCAAATTCCTTGGTAACAGTTACCTCATCCCCATTGCTGTCCTCGAAAACCACTAATAAAGTACCCTTTGCCTGGCCTTCTACAGTGGGAATAACTTCTAATTCTGCATACTCCTGACTTCCTGCTTCGACATTTCCAATGAAATACATATTGCCTGTACTTAAATAAAAATCTCCTTCTACGGATGCGTGGACATTATTAAGCGTTGATTTCCCCATGTTATAAAATTCAAAGGTTAATGCAGTTGCCTGATTCACAACCGGTGAATCCCATGAACCTACCACTACATTATCAACTACCGGCCTTGAATTCTCCACGGCCTGAAGATTTATTGTTTCCTCCACTGTTTCACCGATTTCACCGGTGGTAGGATTGGCTTCCGCTCCTTCATACTCGTATTCCATTTTTATTATAAGGGGATATGCTTTCGTCGTTGCATCGGATTTTACTCTTAATTCAAGAGTGTTCTGTACGGTTTCACCTGCCGCTATCCCGGTTATATAGAAAGTATTACTCCCTTTCGTAACGGAGAATATATTATCTGCCTGTGAAATTGTAACTTTTATGTTACGTGCAGCTACGCTGGAATGGGTATTTTTAATATCAAAAAGGAAATTAAAGGTATTACCGGCCCTTAATTCTTCCTCATCTGTTGAAAAATTACTTATAATTAATTTAGGCTTGCTTGTTCCGACACCATCATTTTGTACATCCAATACATATAAGGTTGCTGTATTACCGGTCCATGACTTACCATTGGCATCTTTAAATTCATATGTAATATTAACACTGTTCGTTCCTTCCGCAATTGATTCCGAAGCCTTTAACGGTATTGTAATTCTGGTTTTTTTACCGCCTTTCAATTCATCAATGTATTGGTAAGGTTCCGAGTCCAGGGGAGCAAAACCTGCACCCTCCGCACTAACCGTAGCAATTCTGATTTCGCTGATATCGATTTTACTTTTATTCACGAAATCAAAAGAAACGTCAACACGCGCATCGGCATTTGGCTGTTCCGGATTTTGAGACACATTGCTTACTACAATATTGGGTTTCCCTTCGGCATCAACACCGTCTGCCGCAACAATCTCAAGATATAATGTTGTTGAAGCAGTAAACGAAACCCCGGAAGCATTTTCATAGGTTATTGTAACCGGTACCTCTTTTAATCCCACGGTAGCCTGATTGGACACGATAAGAGGAATCTTAACGTCCGCCCTTTCATCAAATTCAAGGTCCTCAACAGATATTGTCTTTGTTGTATACCCAGGTAAAAAACCGGTTGTACCCAATCCTTCCACTAATACTTCAATCTCTTCTGCTTTTGTTTCACCTGCATTCCGTAAAGTTGTAACCAGGTTGAAGCTGTCACCTGCTTTCAGCTCACTTGCATATTTTGTACTTACAATTTCAATTTTAGGTGACATACTGTCAGATTCAATATTAACATATATTTCAACTGAGTTTTCGCTTGCTTCGCCTTCCTCATTTTTATATTCCATCTTCACGGTAAGCTTTTTACTTCCTGCTGTAGCGGAAGTATCAATACTAACTGGCAATTTCACATAATAAGAGGAACCAGCCGCCAATTTTCCATCCGTATTGATAGATTGCTTTAATTTGGTATATTCCGGAATGATTCCTGCTTCATCATAACCGTCAATACTAAAATAGCTGTTATGGGCAGTTATTTCACCTTCATTTCTGATTACAAAAGATAAATTTGTTTCTTTTCCAACAATTGCATCATCAAATTTTATATTGTCAACCGTCAATTGAGCAGGCTCTTTTTCCTTTTCAATTATAAGATATGAGTTTGGAAGTTCTAACGTAAATGTGTCAACGGAGCCGTCATCCTCATCCACGGCTGTAAATTCAACACTTACCTGAAATTTGTTTCTTGAGATTTTTGCAGATTCTTTTACCTTTACATCAAATTCGATATAAGTTGTTTCATAATTCGAAATTCCTGCCGGAGGATTCGTAGCCGGAAAGTCATCTGTAGTATATACAATATTAGATACCGTATACGGCATATCTTCGGTTGTGACCCTTATTACCGGATCAAATATATACCCGTTGATTGCCCTGACCGGTAATTTGACATGGACTGTTTCACCCGGTATTCCTTCAATATCATCTACAAATCCGTCAAAGTTTATTGCCGTTGCTTTACTACTATAAGTTTCTGCCTTAACAAAATTCATATTTCCTGTAAAATTACAAAGGATGAAAGCAGCAGTTAATATTGCAGCAAAAAATCTTCTGGTCTTTTTCATTCTTTTACCCTCTTCTTCCTTTATTATTCTTATATCCCTTTTTAATACCTGTCCGTAATTCCGTTTTTTAAATTATGGCATCCACATCCTTCATTCCCTCCAATGTATCAGATGCGGCAACTTCATTTTCTGCCTGTTCATCAGGTATCGCTTTACTGCCCCAATTCTTTTCATCCATTTCTTTATCTGAAATCACTTCTATTCCCTCTGTTTTTTCAATTTCAAATTTATTATCAATTACATTATTTTCAATTATTTTTATATTTCCCTGCGGCTCATTTTCTGTTTTTACTTCTTCTTCATTATCAATTGTTATACTTTCATTGATAATTTCTTTCTTATCCCTATTCCGTTTCAACTCAATGTCCTGTATCCTGCCATCCAGAATATGTATAGTCCTATCAGCAAAATCAGCCAATCTTTTATCATGGGTAACCATTACAATTGTCTGATTATTTTCCTTGGCTATGATTTTGATAAGTTTCATTACTTCCATTGCGGTTTTTGTATCCAGGTTACCGGTTGGCTCATCTGCAAATACAATTTCCGGATTGGCTACAAAAGCCCTGGCTATACCGACTCTTTGCTGCTGTCCACCGCTCATTTCTTTCGGTTTATGGGATAACCGTGATCCAAGTCCTACTTTAATTAACATATCCCTTGCCATTTTTTTTCTTTTATTCGCTTTCACACGTTTAAATACTAACGGAAACTCTACATTTTCCAAAGCTGTCATAGACCCCATCAGGTTATACGATTGAAAGACAAAGCCTAAATACCGTTGTCTGAATCTTGCCAGACTGTTTTCGTTCATTCTGTGTATTTTTTTACTTTTAATAATAATCTGCCCGCCTGTTAATTTCTCTATGCCGGCCATTAGGTTAAGCAGGGTTGATTTACCGGAACCTGAAGTACCCAGTAAGCAGCAAAATTCGCCTTTCAGTATTTCAAAACTCACATCATCTACTGCAAAAATTTTTTCACTGCCCATTCGGTATATTTTCTTTACATTCTTAACCTCGATTACCTTTTCAATCTGGTCTCCCACCCTGGCATCGTCCTCCCTCTTTAAACTCTTGGCTTTAAATTATCCTACTCTTAATATCTTAAATAAAGACTATATTATTTCTTACATTTTTCTTACTTTTTGTTAAATAATGTCATATTTCTGTTATTTTAATTTACAATTATTAATTTAAGGTATCAGTTCCCATGGCAGTAATCAAAACATCTTTCATTTACTGCCATGCATAAGAAATTCGCCCTTTAAATTTGATTACCTAATCAGGGCATGAAAATCGCTCCTTATTTCACACTGTCCCACATGGGCATGTCATATCTGCCTGCGGATATGATACTGCATAAATAAGATGTGTGAAATCGCACTTTAGTTCACACTGTCCTCTTCCTTCTTATCCAGCTTATGATTGATATATCTTACGAACAATACCTTAATCAGAGCTCCAACCGGTACTGCTAAAAGCATGCCGATCAGACCGCCTATAGCATTACCAAATATTAATGAGATAATTACCAATACGGGATGGATTTGTATGCTTTTGCTCAAAAGTTTGGGAGCTATGACATTGCCGTCAATTACCTGAACAATAAGCAATACAATTAAAGCAATTATTAATTCCCTGTACTGTCCATTTAAAATACATATAATCCCCGTACTAAAGTAGGCTATAAACGGTCCGCAATAAGGCACAAGATTTCCGATACCTGCCAATATACCTATTATAACGGCAAATTTAACCCCAATAACGGACAGGGCCAGGCTGATTATAATCATCATTACAAAAGCATCCGTCATCTGCCCCCTGACATATCCGGAAAAAACGCCGTCTGCATCGTTAAGAAACCTTGCTATTTTTGCATTCCACTTATCACTTAATAAAGCTTTTCCGACCTTTTTTAAATATTCAATAATCATACGTCCGTCTATCATAAAATAAATAGCTATAATAAATGAAAATAAAAAGGTTGTTATATAGGAGGATAGATTACTGATGGAAGAAACAATGGCAACTCCCATAATTTGCAAATAATTCAAAATATTGGTGGCCACATTCTTAACATATTGGGATATTTCAGTTGACTGGATCTCCAATTCATCCAGCTTATCCAGTACCGAATTGTAAAAATCATTAAAAGTCTTCATATAGGAATTGGCCAGAATAACGATATCGTAAAATGTAGCTAACCGCAATTGGTTTGTTACACTATACACAAGCAATGATATGATGCCTATTAAAACAATGATGAAAATAATAATTGTCGTAAATACGGCCCAGGACCGGGTGGATTTTAATTGTCTTTTCCTGAATTTGATTTTCTTATATTTTGCTTCAAAAAAATTATTAACCGGATCAAAAAGATGAGCAAATACGAATCCAAGTACTATTGGTTTTG
>JAATEU010000346.1 GCA_015655565.1 Clostridiales bacterium | reverse complement strand
TCTTTTCATCATCAAAGTATCCCATATCCTCTTTGGATATATTCTGGTGCTGCGTTAAATCATAATCGGTCCTGTCCGCTATTCCCCACAACTCTCCCCAGCCAAAAGGAAAGAAAAATTCAATATCCGTAGTTGCTTTACTGTAAAAAGAAAGCTCTGCCGCTTCATGATCGCGCACCCGCATATCTTCCTCTTTCATACCAAGCGACTTTAACCAATCGATACAGAATTGTTTCCAATAGGCAAACCATTCCAAATCCGTATCCGGTTCACAGAAAAATTCCAGTTCCATCTGTTCAAATTCCCTGGTCCTAAAGGTAAAATTACCAGGTGTAATTTCATTGCGGAAGGATTTCCCGGTCTGTCCGATGCCAAAGGGGATCTTTTTTCTGGAGGTCCTTAATACATTTTTAAAATTAACAAAAATACCCTGTGCTGTTTCAGGCCTTAAGTAAACTACATTCTTAGCATCCTCGGTAACCCCCTGGAAAGTTTTAAACATTAAGTTAAATTGGCGGATATCGGTAAAATTATGTTTTCCACAGGTAGGACAACTTATACTATATTCTTTGATATATTCTGACATTTTATCATGAGGCCATGCATCCGCGGAGCTTTCCAGGATAATACCGTTATTATGCGCATAATCTTCTATTATTTTGTCCGCCCGGAATCTTTCATGGCATTCTTTGCAATCCATCAAGGGATCCGAAAAACTTCCAAGGTGTCCGGAAGCTACCCAGGTCTGGGGATTCATTAATATAGCACAATCTACACCAACGTTATAGGGGTTTTCCTGAATAAATTTTGACCACCAGGCCTTTTTTACATTATTTTTTAACTCCACACCTAAATTTCCGTAATCCCAGGTGTTCGCAAGACCACCATATATTTCTGAACCCGGGTATACGAAACCTCTTGCCTTTGCTAAGGCAACAATTTTTTCCATTGTTTTTTCCATCTAAAACTCCCATCTGCCACTACGGCTTATATATTATTACAGTTTCATCTTCTGAACCAGTCTGTAATTTTGACTCACTTACTAAAGTCGCATTGGTAAAATATTTAACGGTACCATCCACAATGACATCTGTTTCCTCATGGAGGACCAAAACTTTATATTTATCATTTTCTAATGCAGCCTCCGGCGAAGCATATGCACCATCCGATGCACTTACATATACATCCGGCAGAGTTATTTCACCATTTTTAGCGGAAGCGGCAGTTGTAAAAGCGGCTTCAACTTTATTAAAGGCGGTATAATGATCCAAACTTATATAATTTAAAACCAGAACGGCATTCCCGTCCATAAGCTGTAAGGGACCCATGACAATGGAATCCTGTCCGTTTGCCTGATTATAATTATTGATCTGCTTTGTTATAAAGTTGGTCAATTCTTCCATATTATAATAATTTTTGTCAAATGCCTCAACTGTTGCCGCCTGTACGGCACCATCATTTTTTACTAATATGGTGTTGTTTTGTACATCATCAACGCTTATTTCCCTATCTTTCTTTTTACAACCGGACACCATAATAAGACCCAGGGCAAAAATTGTACAAAGCATAAACTTTTTCATAAACATTTCCTCCATCTATATAAAATAAAGTTTTTATAACTATTCAGCCGCTGTCTCCCGCAAGCTGTTTTCATACGCTATTTATAAAAATGCCGGATTTGATGATGCCAAAACAAGTGCCTTTTACTTATTTTGTACGCATCAAAAGTAACTTTCAGCCGGTAGGACCCCATGTAGTTATAAGTTTTTTATCATTGTAACCTTAAAATGGATTATTTTCAACTTAAATTTACGGTTAAAAAAGCCTTTCCAATAATTCCAAAGATTTCATTTTTCTGTCTATGTAGATTTCCCTGTAATTTTCCACACATTTTTTAAGTTCAGACATAACTTCCTCCGATACGGTAAAAGTATACAACTTTTCTATGGAAGAAGAGATTATGTATTGCATGGTATAAATGGCCGCATCTGTAATTTTTATAGTTTTGACAGTATTATTAACACAATCCGGACAAAGCATTCCTCCCGCTTCACGGTTAAAATCCTTAAGTCCTTCTGTTTTTCCACACTTTACACATTGGAAAACCTGTGGTGCCACCCCATTTACCGTTAATATTTTTAATTCAAAAACAGCCCTGACAAGCTTCCGTCCTATTGACTCCTGATTTAAAGCACGCAGGGACTGGTACAGTAATTTAAGCATATGCGTACCATCTTCGTTTTCATGAGTAAAGTAATCGGCTAATTCACAAAAATACAAACTATAATAGGCAGCCTCCAAGTCTTTACGCAGTTCTCCGAAATAGTTCGTAATATCAACGGATACCAGGTTGTAAGAATTCCTTCCTTCATACAGCATAAATTCTCCAAAAGAAAAAGGCTGGCTGCATGCCAAAAAGGCACTATTGGGTCTCCTAGCGCCTTTGGCAAATGCAGTAATCTTACCTTTTTCCTTTGTTAATATGACCAGACGTTTGTCATAGTCCCCAATAGGCATGGTCGATAAGACCATCCCCGTCACTGAGGTTGCCATCATCACTGTATCCACCTTCTTTATTCTCTCCTGATAATAACTGTGTGCAGTCCTCGGCGGTACAAGCCGTATAGTTTAAATAATCAAATATGTTTCCGGTCTTAGCAAATCTTTCCCAATAATCTTTATTTTTCATAGATGAGCCCCCTTACGTTAAAAATTCATTCCTATGTTACCTTAATAGCATTTCCATAACGTAATATTCTAAACTGATAAGAATATCCTATATGAAATTTTTGTAAAGTGGCTTGACAAAAAAAGTTATCTATTATCTGGAAACTTTG
>JAATEU010000293.1 GCA_015655565.1 Clostridiales bacterium | reverse complement strand
TGCAGTGAATATATTACTATTTAAATTTATAAAAATCAACTGTTTTCTATTAAATAATCATTTTTTGTTAATTATGATGAATCGTGATATCACATATGATTTTTAATTAGCTATTTTTCTTTTCCAGGAAACTTCATTTTCTTACTAATTTTTTAGTACCGGTCCCCGGCAGACAGTATTACTAATCTTTAACGGAATCAAGATATTGCAACAATAATTCCTTTAATTCGTGATAATTTTCTATTTCATTGACCCGCCGTCTTAACTTAGCTGCCAGCGGATAACCGGCAGTGTACCAGGCTACATGTTTTCGCATTTCACGAATACCAATATATTCACCTTTATATTCAATGGACAGCCTGGCATGGCCAAGCATCATATCCACGGCTTCTTTTACCGAAGGCTTATCCGGTATCGTACCTGTTTCGATAAATTCCTTTATCTGCGAAAACAGCCATGGATTACCCCTGGCTCCCCGTGCAAGCATAATGCCGTCACAGCCCGTTTCCCGTATTAAACGAAGGGCATCTTCCGGAGTAAAGACATCCCCATTGCCGATAACCGGAACGGATACTGCTTCTTTAACCGCCCGAATCACATTCCAATCCGCTTTACCACTGTAATACTGCTCTCTGGTCCGGCCATGGACCGCTATGGCTGCCGCACCGTTTGCTTCTGCTATTTTAGCTATTTCCACTGCATTTACGGTGGATTCTGAAAAACCTTTGCGGATTTTAACCGTAAGTGGCTTATTTATTGCAGTTGATACGGCATGTACGATTTCACCAACTAATCCCGGTTCTTTCATTAATGCGGAACCTTCTTTGTTATTTACAACTTTGGGAACCGGACACCCCATATTAATATCCAATATATCAAAGTTCCGATGTTCAATGCGTTTCGCGGTTTCACTCATAATATAGGGGTCCGCTCCAAATAATTGCAGGACAACCGGGCGTTCTTCTTCTTTTACATAAAGAAGGCTTTCCGTATTTTTATTATTATATCGAATCCCTTTTGCACTGACCATCTCTGTGTAAATTAAATCAGCTCCCTGTTCTTTACACAGGACACGAAATGACAGGTCTGTTACGCCTGCCATGGGTCCTAATACTAAATTACCATCTATTTTAACAGTTCCAATGTTTAAACTCATTCAAATTTCCTACCTGTTCCACTTCACTTCCAAAATAAGTCCCGTAAAATTGTTTTTTTAACACACCTGTATCTATTTACTTTTACATTTATTGTAAATCAGCCGCAGGCCTTTTAAGGTCAGGTACGGATCAAAGATTTGAATAACATCCGTAGCTTCAGCAATAATTTTTCCTAATCCGCCTGTTGCAATTACTTTCATCCCCTGAATTCCTGATTCTTCAATCATTTTCCTGACAATATATTCTGTTTGTCCGATATAACCATACACTAAACCTGCCTGCATGCTGGATACGGTTTCCTTGGCCAAGATGGAGGCAGGTTTCCTGATTTCCACCTCCGGCAGTTTTGCAGTTTCATTCCATAATGCATCTGCGGATATCCGAATACCCGGGCTTGTAACACCGGCAAGAAATAACCCCTCCTCTGTTATCAGGTCATAGGTGGTTGCCGTACCAAAATCAATGACGATTAATGGTCCTCCATAAATGTCATAAGCTGCCACTGCATCAACAACACGGTCAGCTCCAATTTCTTTTGGGTTAGCCGTACTTATTTTTATTCCTGTCCTGGTACCCGCCCCGATAACAAATGGCGTGAGATTCAGATATTTAATTATGCTGTTTTTTAAGGAATGCATGATCCCGGGCACAACACTTGCGATAATTACTGACTCTATCTCTGCTACATTAACCTTCCTGCTATTTAATAAACCGCATATCATGATGCCATATTCGTCTGAGGTCCTGGGCATTTTCGTAGTCATCCGGAAATTAGCCACCAATTCCTCATCCTGAAATATTCCCAACGTAATATTGGTATTTCCTACATCTATTACTAACAGCATATAATTCTCCTTTCATAATACGAGTACTCCCGGAAATTCCATATTATTATACCAAATCTTCACCTAATAAAAATACCTTATAATAAAGTTCCAGGGACTCCAATAATTCCTCTTTTAATCTCCGTATCTCTTTTATTTTCAAAACACTTCCTATTTCATCAAATAACAGGTCCCCTTCCTCACTGGTTACATTCAAGGTTAAGTTACCCTCATCGTCAAATTCTAATGTTAATATGCCACCGACATCCTCCGTAAAAAGTACGCATATTATTTTGAGTTCTTCCTTAATACTATCGGGCAGTGCATTAAAATCCTCATTTAAATAATATTTCTGTTCATATGCACTGCTTGCACACAAAACCACCTTATCCAAATACACTCTGTTTCCTGCTGCTAAAACACGGACAAATATACCTACGCCTGTTTTAGGATATCTGTCCGGCAGCTTCTCCTTTCATTATTCTTAAGTATTCCCGGAAACAAACCTGAAGGTTGAAGATATTTTATCTCTTTACTTCAAGCTTTCCCAGATAATTCAACCGCCCCTTTATTTCACTTCAATGCCGCCTAAAATACAGGTGCCTCTAATAAATATGGTGTGTATAATACCTGTTGCGTTATATGGAGTTACTACTTTGCTCTCCACACCTCCTAAAACTGGAGTGCAGTTCATAACCACTTTTACACTATTAGGGACATAAATATCAATACCTCCAAGAATGCAGGTGGTTTCAACTACTACATCATCATTAAAAATTGCATTTCTCAGATCCAATTGTACATTACCTAAGATTGATGTTATTTCAGCACCGGTAAATACTTCGTCCACAAATTGTACATTGCGTCCGCTTAAAAAACCGGTATAATGATTGGATCCGTTCTGATTGTTTTTGCTGGAATTGTTATAATAGTTCGAATTATTGCTGCTATATTTGTTATTTCCTTCACTGCTGGTGTAATTACTGCCGCTATTATTGCTGTTATCATTATCGCTGTTACCATTATCTCTGTTATCATTATCTCTGTTATCATTGCCATAACTGCCATATCTCTCAGGGCCGGAGCTTTCCTTTCTGTAAGCAGTGTTACCCGAATAGTAACCGTCTGTTTGTTCCGCCCTTTTGTCCTTACGAAATAGAAATGAACATCCAATAACTACAAATATAAGAGCAATAATAAGCCTGGGAAACGTATACCAATCAACGATACCTTGTACTGCCATTAATAGCAGCAGGCCGATTCCCAATCCAAAGACGGAAGCAGCGCGATTGCCTCTGTCAACTAAACCGCATGCACTTGGCACTATGATAAATAATGTCCACCATCCCGGGAAAAAAATATTAAAATCAATTACCCCAAATGCCTTTACTGCTAAGGCTATTCCAAGGAGTACAAATAAAGCACCCCATACAGATTTCGCTATTGTATTCTTCATATTTTACCGCTCCCTTAATAAATTTTTCCCGAAATTATCCTATCCGGCTAAATCAGGTTATAATGTGTAAAATGTTTTCTGTTTCATACTAATATAATATATGGAATATTAAAATAATTCAAGCCAAAGATTACACGGCGAGTTCTCCGTTCCATGGTTCATTACTTCCGTCCTCCCTGATAATTGCTCCCTCTTCATTGATACCAAGGGTGGTTCCCACGTATTCCTATTTAGCATAAAATCAGGATAACAGCTATTATAATAATGATGGCTCCGGTAAACAACAAATAGGAACTGACCGTTGTCTTCTTATCCCTTAATTTACCCAGGCCATTTGTTACATTCATCAGGCCGCCAATAAATAAAGCTGCAATTAAAAAGTATTTATTATCCGGATGGACGAACAATAAAACAAATAATACAATTACGAAAATACCCAATAGAACATTAACCATATCTAACAACAGCTTTTGTTCTTTTAATATTTTAATGATTTTATTCATATCAATACCCGTTCCTTTGAATTTTCCAGGTCCTATTCGAAAAATGGGCAGGCCTGAACAGAAAGTTTAGAATGCTTTATTCTTGAAAGATACAATGTTAATAATAGAGAAAGGCTGTCACCAAGTCAAGCTTAATCTGTGACAGCCTAAAAATTTTATATTTTTTATCGCCTTGTTAATTATTACTGTTTCCCAAAGTTGCAACCATAACCGCCTTTATTGTATGCATACGGTTTTCAGCCTGATCAAATAC
>JAATEU010000366.1 GCA_015655565.1 Clostridiales bacterium | reverse complement strand
GCTGTTACATTGCGATTTATTAAATCGCAATGTAACAGCCCCTTTCTCTATTAAAAGGTCTATGGTACCACCACATTACAACCATAATTCTGACACAAAAACAATATAATATACATTTAAGTAAGTTATTGTTTTCAAAAAAATACAACATTAACAAAAATAAAAAGAAGGTGAAGTGATATAATGAAAAAAATTTATATTTTTCTACTCCTTCCTCTAAGTGTATTCCTGTTACTTAATATAACCCAGTTTCAGGCAGAAGCAAAGGATTCGGATTTTGAAATTGCTGACGGAGTTTTAATCAAGTATAACGGAAGTGATAAAACTGTTCAGATTTCAAAAGGTGTAACGACAATCGGGGATTATGCTTTTAGAAATTCCGAGGTATTAAAAGTTATTCTTCCAAATGGCATAACAGAAATCGGAGAAGGAGCATTTGAAAGCTCTTCTTTAACTGAAATCACTTTACCGGACAGCGTAACAACCATCGGGGATTACGCCTTTGCGGGTTGTTTTAATCTGGAGAAGTTTACAATACCGTCTTCTGTTTCTTCTATGGGTGCAGGAGTCCTAAATGAGGACAGTTTACTGACCGATATTCAGGTCAGCACGGAGAATTCCTATTTTTCTTCTGATGGAATCATGCTGTACAGCAATGATAAAACGGTTTTAATCAGTTATCCCAGTGCCGACGGTGAAATTACCCTACCGGAAGGAATCATAGAAATTGCAGGAAAAGTTTTCGAGGATTCCTTAAATACAGATTGTCAGGTAACCAAAGTTATTTTTCCAGGCACACTCAAGCGGTTAGGAGATGATGCCTTTTATCAATGTTCCGTTTTAGAAGAAATCACTCTCCCTTCCTCTCTTGAATCCTTCGGAAAACAATCTTTTGAATCCTGTTACAAGCTTAATAAATTGAATTTATTTGATACCAACGACGAAATAAATTTCGTTTATGAAGATGGTGTACTATACAATAAAGATAAAACAGTGATTTATTTATTCATTGAAAGGAATGATATTGTAATTCCTGATACCATAACCGGCATAGGAAGTTATGCCTTCCCCTTTGTAACCGGAACCGTAGTCGTACCGTCTTCTGTTACTGCTTTCGGAGAGAACATATTCGTAAAGGATAAAGAGGATGATACCTGGTCTGGTAATAGAATTATCGTTTACGGCTACCTGAACAGTTCCATTGAAAAATACTGTAAAGAGAATCCTTATGCCATTAAGTTTCTGGCCTTTGACGATACTTATACTATCCATTACAATTTATACGACGAAGTTAACAGCCCAAAAAATCCTACCAGCTATACCAGGAACACAGCAACAATAAAACTGGCTAATCCCACCAGGGCAGGTTATGTTTTTAATAACTGGTTTACCTTTTACGCACCGGATATATACGGTAATTATACCAAAACATATACGGATGAATATGGAAGCAGTAAGATAACCCAGATTACAAAAGGCAGTGTGGGAGATATTATTTTAGAGGCCGGATGGGAGAAAGTAACTACCGGTCAGGCTAAAATAACCAGTGCAAAGAAAAAAGCCTCCACCAAAATCACACTGAACCTTAAGTCAGTTTCCGGTGCCAAGGGCTATCAAATTATCTATGCGAATAATTCCGCCTTTACTTCCGGTAAAAAGACCGTCTATACCCAAGCATTAAAATATGGCCTTACGAAATTAAAAAAAGGAAAAACCTATTATATAAAGGTCCGGGCATATGAGATAGATTCCTGCGGGAAAAAGGTGTATGGTAAATACAGTAAGGTCAGTAAGGTGAAATTATAGTATATTGGTAAGAGGCTGTTGCAAAATAGCTTATTGCAAGCTAAAGAAGGATTCTAAGTATAATATTAATATTACATTTGGCTGCTTTTCCCTCATGGGTTCAGAACGAACCCTTCACGGGATCGGCAGTCACAAATCATTTGAGACCGCCAATTGAGTAGGGCTCATTCAATTGCAGATGAGTTTATCACCATGGGAAAAGGAAGCCCTTACATTATCTGTCTTCGCAGTGCGCATGGTTTCTAACGGAAGCAGCGGGATTAGCCGCCGTTTCCGTTTTACTTCTCCAATTCTAAAAGTAAGGTATCTAACTTTTCAGTTAAATAATCAGCTGCGCTTTCTCCTTTTGACTTTAAATCTAACATATACAGTAAATCCAAGTCAGATAAGCTTATTATAAGTTTTCCATCCTCTCTTAAACTTCCCTTTATCGCCTTCATTCCATTATTATCAATCCCTTTTCGTGATAATATAATGGCAGCTCCCCTTAAGGCTTTGGCATATAAATACTTCTCAGTAGTATATATCTCCTTTTGGGTAATAGGCGAATCATAGTTTTTAAACTCAAAAATGATATATTCTGTATTAAAAAAATTACGGATAGAGTCGAAAAATTCTTCTACTTCACCATATTTTACCTTACAGCACAAATCAAAACGATACAAATCATCATTGGATTTAAGCTGCTTATTCCATAAAGACAAATAATCGCTAAATAAATATTTCAGTATTTCGGTGCAGAGCTTTTCATATTCAGAAAAATATTTTTTACCACTTTTTAATAAAGTCAATTCCGATGAGTATTGTTTTGCCATTGAGGCAACCGCTTTAATTTTAGGCTGAATTTCTACCGGTATCCCAGGCTCTGTCAGTACAATATCCTGTACGGCATACTCCATTAAACTTCTTACTTTATTATCCAGTTCTTCATCCTCTTGAACCAGATATAATATATTGCTAATATCTAAAATATTAATACCCCATATTTTCAATATTTCATCTCTTACATCAGGTTCTACAATATTGCCAATAATAATGACTGTTTCCGTATTATCGTTTTTCTTAACCGATAATATTTTTTTGCAGGCATCTATTAATTTAGAGCGTATACCTACATTACTGCTGTAATACTTAACTTCAAAGATATATTTCTTATTGCTGATAAAGCCTTCATAATCATAAACCTGCTCTTTATTAACTGTTTCTGTTTGAAGCTCATATCCTATATACCTCAGAATATCTCCAACCATTTGCTTAAACTCAAAAGCACTCATTACACGTGCTTTATATTTGTTATTTAGCTTCACATTAAAACCTCTACTTTCATATTTTTTATATTTT
>JAATEU010000184.1 GCA_015655565.1 Clostridiales bacterium | reverse complement strand
TTTAAATTTCCTGCATCATAGTCTATTATTGCAATCATATTTTTACCAGACCTTTCTAATTCATATCCATGGCAAACATTCTCAGCTAAAGCATAAAAGGTTGTTGCAAATCCTATGCTGCAAGCCCTTTATGCCCCTTTGCAAACCTTAATTCATTTTTTCTAAAGCCGTATTAATCACATTAATGCTATATTGCGTCTGCTCCTCCGTATTATTTAAAGCAACCGCTTCTTCTTCCGTAATATTAAATTTGTTCTTTAGTTCAATCAGAATCTGTTCTTTTACATAATCCATATCACTTTTGATTCCAAGATCCGTCGCATATGCAATATATTTATCATAACGTTCTATTCCTTTTAACAAAGAATCCAATGCTTCCGGATATTTTTTCATATCGCAATAATTTTTATAAGAATTCAGATGCTTATTCACATACATAACCGTCATAATCTTTTCATATACCTCTGAATCTTTTTTTCTCATATCAAGCCCATATATATCATTATAAGCTTCCGTATAGCGTTTTATTGTAAAATCAAAACTAGCATTTTTTATGTTGAGGGAATAGGAATAAAGATTTGTTCCTATTATAACAAATCCACCAATTAAAATAAAAAAGGTCATCACAAATATAACTGCTAATTTATTAATTTTTATATTATCATCACTATCATTTACCGTATCCACTGTTTGAGCTGCTGCTTTATTCTTTAACGGCTTACTTTTTTTCTTATTTTCAGATTTCTTCTTCGCTGATTTATTTTTAGAATTAGATTTTTTATCCTTTCGTCCATCTTCTTTTCCATTGTTATTTTTTATACTGCTCTTTTTCATTTTTTTGTTCTTTTTATTAACTTCTTTACTTTTTTTTATCTTTTCTTTTTTTTTCTTATCTGCCTTCAAATCAGCGGCAAGACTGGCAGATTGTGCCTCGTTTTCACTTTGGATATCAACTTTTCCAAAGATTTTCTGCCAAAATCCTTTTTTCTTACTTTTTTTTTCATCTTTCGCTTCTATACCTGCTTTTTCAGGAATTACCGGATCCATATTATCAGAACTAATCTCTTCTTTATCCTGTAAGGAATCCACAGCACTTAATACATCGGAAAATATGTCTCCCACATCATTCGAATTATTTGACTTTTCTTCAGCATTTGCTAATTCTTCATGATTTATTATTTCTTCATGAACTACTATTTCTTCATGAGCTACTATTTCTTCATGAGAATTAACAGATTCTTCACCGGCCAACTCATTAATAGCCAGTATATCTTCCCTGACAGACTGATTTTCGGCTGCATTGTCTGTTCTCTTGGCTTCTACATGATTTTCTGAAAAATCATCCCCCTCATATTTGTTAGCATTCGATTCATCCTGCGCAGATATCATATCCAGTAAAGCTAACAAATCTTCATCCGTATCTTCCATTTCAGAGGTCTGGTCGGAATTATCATAATAAGATTCAGAATTTATATTCGATTCATTATCCGGCTCATCAGAAGAATCTTGTAATAGAGATAAAATATCATCATCCGTACTGTCATTATACTCATTTTCTTTTTTTACATTATCATTTTCGTCTCTCAATTTTTTTCATCCTGTTTCGTAATATTTCGTTTCCTGTTTTATCTAATAAAACTTTGTCCTCTATTTCCGATAAAGTTTTATTGACCCCAGTACAGCGTTGCAGTGACAGATTTTAATAGATTATCTAAATATCCTGCCATCTGCGCTTTACCTCTCATAAATATCACAATATACTATATTATTCATTTAACAAAATCAAGCGGCAATCTCATATCCGCAGGTTCTCCATGCGAGAAAAGAGCAATCGTTCAAATTATTGCATTACGATCTTATCAATTACTTCTACAAGGGAAGCAATCTCAGGCTTTGTAATTTGTGCATCCGCTCCAATAAGCTCTCCCTTTTTTTTCATATCATCATTAATTAATGAAGAAAAAATAATTACCGGTAAATATTTAAGCTCCGGATCTGTTTTAATTAATTTTATTAAATGATGTCCATCCATCTGGGGCATCTCAATATCTGTTATAATACATTTAACGCTTTTCTCAATAACATTATCCTTCTTAAATTCCTGAAGCTTATTCCAAGCCTCTAAACCGTTTACAAAGGGAATGACATTGATATAACCGGCTTTTATTAAGCATTCCTGTATTAATTTTCCCAATAACGGAGAGTCTTCTGCTATTAAGATCGGCGCTTCGTTTCGATTTCTCACACCTAAATGATTAATATCAGATACTTTTAAATCAGTCTCAGGGCTAATATTGGTTATTAATTTTTCATAATCAAGTACAATGATATATTTATCATCAAATTTAATGGTTCCAGTTGCTATGGAATTAATTGTTTCATCCGGTTTAGTAATATCTTCCCAGGATACCCGGTGTATTCCCACTACTCCGTGCACATGAAATGCTATATTCTGTTTATTAAAATTAGTAATAATATTCATATGTGCCGTTTGATTTTTTAATTCAGGTACGTTAATGCATTTTGCCAGATTAATTACTGCTATAATTATATCTCTTGGCTTAAATATACCTTCAATACATGGATGGGAATTGGGTATTGGTGTTGGTACCTGATATGGTAATATTTCTTTAATCTTTGCTACATTAATTCCATAATAGTTATCTCCAAGTTTAAACTCCAGTATTTCTAATTCATTTGTTCCACTTTCCAACAAAACTCCAGTATTCATG
>JAATEU010000426.1 GCA_015655565.1 Clostridiales bacterium | reverse complement strand
GGTGGATGCGGTAGATACAACGGCTGCCGGAGATACCTTTGCCGGGTATTTTAGCTATGGACTGTTAAATCAGCTGCCAGTGGAAGAGACTCTGAGATTGGCGGCATGTGCGTCATCAATTGCCGTATCAAGGAAGGGGGCGGCGAATTCGATTCCGGTGCTGGAAGAGGTAAGGAAGAGGTTGTTACGCTGAGTCATTCCTTAATACGGCGGCTGATTTTTGATCGGTTTTTGATAGGTAGCCATTGGGGCTGTTGCACTAAGTAATTAGTGTGCGGCTCTTTTTTTCAGGTGTATGTAGTACCAATGCAGCAGAAGTCGGCTCAGCACTTATGGACTCGCGGCAAGATGTTAACACCAAATGTCATAATCCAAGAGAAAAAAATGAATAATTTTCGCTGTCTTTAAAGCCTTTCCTATCAGCGGTTACAGAGTAGGCTAAAAAATAAATCGCCATAGAATTCACTAATTCCGGAGCAATTTATGTTAAAAAAGCATAGTTTTTACAAATATACCCATATATTTCGACAGCCTGTTAAAAGTGCTGAAAAAGCGCATAAAATAAGGTAAAACTCTTCTTTTCATAGAGAAAATATGCTATAATATAACTGTCAGCAAACGTTCCTGGAAGGATACAGCGAAAAATATTCTATTAAAGTTAATCATTGACACCACAGTGTCATGTGGTTTATAATATACTTAGCAAGACAGCCGGAAGATAGATAAAGCCTATCCGTCTCGGCGAAAATTAAATCACTATAAGTATAGCGCCTATCCGACCAGAGACAGGGCGCTATTTCTTATGTATAACATTATTGAGAATGGTGACAATTAACAACGCAATTGTTAAAATTATTCATATGTACTCATAAGCACCACCCCTTTCGTATAACTCGAAACGGATGGCATGACCGCCCTATCGGCTGCCTTAATAAGTATATTATATTGTCAATGTGGTAATTACTGCTTTATTTTGTTGTAATCATGGTAACTAAATGATAACTATAAATGATACACTCTATTACAAAGATAACAAAATTAAAAAGTGAGTAAAATCAGGGGTTACAGCTTCATGCTGTCATAGGAGAATACTTAATATTATCTGGAATAAAGATAGGCCCGGCCTTTTTTACCCAGCCGTTTGACAGCTCCTACATAATGGAGTATATTTAAGGCGGTAACGGCAGCCCTTTGGGAAAGGCCCGCAGCCTTTTGAAAATCCTTAGAGGTAAAATTTTCAATTAATGTGGGCGGAATTAATTTTCTATATTCTGACAGGCTGTGGACATAGACTTCATCCACTAACTGGGTCGGAATACCGTCACACCTGGTTGAGCCTCTTTTTTTATTTTTGCTCCAGCCATTTAAAAAGCGGTATTCTTCCAGATTGATGAGAATGATATGTATGCGCAGGTTCGGATGAAGAAGATAATTCTTAATCTTATATAGCTCAGGAAATATCATATAAGGGGTTCCGGACTTGGGTGATTTGCGCGGAGGACTGATTTCTCCGGTTTCTTCATTGACCCATCTGATCCATTTTGTATGAGGAACCGGATAGACGATTGTAACAGGCTGAAGATTTAAAAAGACTTCCAGTTTTTTTCTTAATTTATCAAAATTCCTGGTTTGGATTTCTATAATTCCATTTTCATTGACAATATCCGCATAAAAACTGCCGACCTTAATTTCATGACAGGATATGTCGGAAACCAGATAATTTTTTAGAATGGCATGAACGGTTTTTTCGCCCAGGGTTCCAATTCCATTGCCCTCCTTTGCCGTATCAATTACTTTATCACATGCATATTGAAATGATATCTGATCCATATAAGTCTCCCTGAATCTCCCTGAACTCCCGGTTCTTTAAAAATGAAGCAAAAGGTTGTTTTTTCATAATAGTGGGTCATTACCCACATTCAGCATATAGCAGCAGACCTTCAGCGTCAAGCAGAAAAAAGAAAATATGTTTTAGGCACGTTTTAGAAATAGGTGATTTTTCGATTGTTCTATTGTTTATTTTAATATCATGGACTATAATGTTTGTAAATATAATTTTTTTACATAGTACAGGAGGAAAAATGAACCATAATACAATCGTGACGGAATTATTGGGGTTTATTAAAGCAGCTACCTCACCATACCAGGTTGTGGAGGAGGGAATTAAAAAGCTGAAAACATCCGGATTTCAGGAAATTAAGATGAAAGAACGTTGGAGCCTGCAGAAAGGAGGGGCATATTATATTATGCCCTATGCGACTTCCCTTTTTGCATTTACCGTAGGGTCCGGTTGGGAGGAAGACCGGAACTTTCGTATTGCGGCCGCCCATACGGATCACCCGGGGTTTCGGGTAAAACCCAAAGCGGAGATGGTCACGGGAGAATATTGTAAACTGAATACGGAAGTTTATGGAGGACCAATTCTGAATACATGGCTGGACAGACCATTATCCATTGCAGGAAGGGCTGCAATAAGAAGCAGGGATCCGCTTCACCCGGATATGAGACTGATTGATATTAAGAAACCAATCCTTACAATTCCCAATTTAGCAATACATATAAACAGGGATGTAAATAAAGGCGTAGAATTAAATAAACAGACAGATACCATCCCTCTTATAGCAATGATGAAGGACAGCCTGAATAAAGATAAATTTTTTATCCGGTATCTTGCAGGGCAGCTAAAAGTAAATGCAGAAGATATTTTAGATTATGATATGTATATTTATAATGCGGAAGAAGGCAGTCTGATCGGAATGGAGGAGGAGTTTGTTTCCTGTCCGAGACTTGATAACCTGACCTCTGTATGGGCATTGTTAAAGGGAATAACAGAGGTCAGGCGTAAGGAAGGCATCAACCTGATTGCTTTGTATGATAATGAAGAGATCGGAAGCTTAAGCAAGCAGGGTGCCGACTCTGCCCTGCTTAATATGATTCTGGAGAAAATTTATACAGGGCTGGGTGCAGTAAAAAGAGAGGAACTGTATGAATCCATGACAGACAGTTTACTTCTCTCTGTTGACGTGGCTCATGGGGTTCATCCGAACAGGCCTGAAAAATACGACCCTACAAATTACACCAAATTAAATGGCGGTGTTGCTTTTAAAATTAACAGTAATCAGAAATATACCTTTGATACGGAAGCAATTGCCATTGTACAGCAAATCTGTGAATTGTACGGCATTCAATACCAGAAGTTCGTCAACCGGTCGGATATGCCGGGAGGAGTAACCCTTGGACCCATAATTTCCTCCTGGATACCGGTGAAAACGGTGGATATTGGTGTACCATTATTGGCTATGCATTCTTCCAGAGAAATGATGGGTGCAAAAGACCAGGGATATCTTGAAAAATTAGTGGCAGGTTTTTTTGAATTGTAAAAAATTCTTGGCGATATTGCTAAATATTAAAAATTTTAATACAATCCATTGACAAATCCTACAAAAAATGATATTATTTAATAGGTCGATACAAGAAAGTATTGTACTAGAGGAAGTAAGCGCGTTGGGGAACGTGAGAGGGCAAAAGCTATTATAAAGTAAGACTAACTGATACATGTACTTGGAGTTCGGGGTGCATATTTGGTTAGTCTTATTTTATAATATTTAATAGACATTTAATGCAATAAGTAAGAATAAAGGATGAAGGATTATAGTTAGGATGGAAAATGAAACAATAGCATAAGTAAAAGGATGGAATCTCAGTATGGTTGTGCAAATAGCAATATGTGATGATGAAAAAATCTTTTTAGAGAATTTGGTTCATCAAGTATCTATACAATTTATAACGACAGGCACCAAATATAATATAAAGGCCTATATGGATGGAATGAATTTATTAACGGATTGTGAAAGCATTACCTTTGATGTGGTATTTTTGGACATTGAAATGCCCCGGTTGAACGGAATTGATGTTGCAGAAAAAATAAGGGCAACGAACCCTTTTGTAAATATTATATTTATTACCAATCGTGATGATTTAGTTTTTCAGTCGATCCGTTACAGGCCTTTCCGTTTTATACGGAAGCATTGGTTAAAGGAAGAACTTCCGGAAGCAATTCAGGCATTAACAAGCAAAATGAGAAATGAAAATCAATATTATACGGTAAGCTTTAATAATTCTTCAAAACAAATAAAAATTACGGATATTATATATATTGAAAGTTATAAACACGATATTTATCTGTACACCCAGGATGAAAAATACCGTATTAAAAGTAATCTGCTTAAGATAGAAAAGGAATTTGAAGTTTATGGTTTCATACGGGTACATAGCGGGTTTCTTGTAAATTACCGGTATATTTATTCAGTTGATAAGACGAAGGTGGTCCTTAATAACAAGGATATGGTTCCATTAAGCCGTTACCGGACAGAAAAGGTAAAACAAAAACTTCAATTATTTTCGAGAGGTACAGAATAGATGAAATGGGTAATTATTGAGTATTCAGCAACATTGATCCAATGTTTTGTATCAACTGATTTTGTTACCAGATATTTAGGATGGAAAACAGGCAATAAAAAGAAATATTTTGGATTTTTCGCAGCATTTTTAGCTCAGGTCTGCGCAACTTTAATTATGAACCGGATTGCTATTTTTGAAGGGGTTGGGGGATTGGTATATCCTGCCGTTGTGGTTATCTACGGTATTTTCTTTTTGAATGGGTCGATTTATGAAAAAATAGTGATAGCCTGTATTGATAATGGATTAAAAATGATATTAAGTATTTCGGTATTAACCCTGATTAGTTATCTTTCTCCTGTAGATACGACATATCTTATGACACAGCAGGGAATCGAAAGATTTATCGTTATGGTAATGGGAATAGCAAGCCACTTTTTTCTTACAAGGATGCTGTTGCGGTTACAGAGAAAAAATAAGTTTGCTTTATCTATAATGGAATGGATTGCAATTTTATTTGTATTCGTAACATCTTTTGTAACCGGGGTTCTTGTATTTGAAATATTGTTAACAAGTCCTAATACACAGCTTAATAATTTTTATTCGGTATTAATCATGATAGGTCTTATTTTAATCAATGTATTGTGTTACTATATCTTTGTTAATATGAGTGCAAAAAACAAGGAAAAATTACAGTATTCCTTAATGGAACTGCGTCTTAAGGAACAGGGAAAAAATCTGATTGGTATGAAGCAGTCTTATGAAGAAATCCGAAAGATCCGCCATGACATGAAGAACTATGTTGAATGTGCCGTAACCTTATTGCATAATGGGAAAGGTACGGAAGCAGAGACCTATCTGAATACGCTGCTTGAGAATAAAATAAGTTTTGGCTCCCAGGTCGTTCTCACAAAAAGTAGTGCTGTGAATGCTGTCATCAGTTCTAAAATTGCATTGTGCCAAAAACATGGAATTAAATTTCATTATGAGATAACCGGAAGCGTAGAACAGATTCCGGAACTGGACTTAAGTATTTTGCTTGCCAATCTTTTGGATAATGCAATTGAAGCCGGCATGAAATTGAAAGAGGAAGGGAAGATTTCATTAAAAATATATAATGAACGTAATTATATTGTTATATTAGTCAGTAATTTTATAAATGAATCCGTATTGGATAAGAATCCCCACCTCCATACGACAAAAAGGGATAAGCTGCGGCATGGAGTGGGAAGCTTAAGTGTAAAAGATATTGTTAATAAGCATAACGGCATGATTAGTATATACGAAAAGGACAAATGTTTTTATGTAGATATCTGGCTTAAAATAAATTGAAATACAGATAAGATACCAAACATGCCTGATGCTCGACCAAATGTGCTCAAGCTATTGAAAATCAGGATAAAATCAGTTATCATCAGGGTGAGTTTAGAGGCATACAATTAGCGAAATGCTAGCACATTAGGAGGGGGAGTATTGTGGCCAATCGGATTGCTGTGAAGATAGCTGATTTTTTATGCAAAAATAATACAATTCGGGATGAAGATAAGGACATTTACATATACGGTTTTGAAATTTTTTTTTCTAATTTAATTAATTTTACCATAGTGGTAGTTTTAGGATATTTGCTTAATGAACTTGCTCATGCTGCTTTATTTTATATTGCATTTGTAGTTACCAGGTCATATTCCGGAGGTTATCATGCAAGTACCTATTTAAAATGCAATATAGCTTTTGCTTCGGTTTTTATATTGACGATGATTATATCAAGATTATCACTACCGGGAATTTCATTGATTTATCTGCTGGTATTCCTGGCTATCTATGTTGGATGTATATTAGAGTATGCACCAATTGAAAATAGTAATAAACCATTATCGGAGCCGGGAAAAAATAAGTACAGGAAAATCAGCATAGTCATCAGTATGTGCTGGACCGTTATAGTTATAGCTCTATATTTTATTGCAAAAGAATATGCTACTACATTAACACTGACATTGGTTATGATTGCAATGCTGATGTTAATTGAGGTAAATAAAAGAAAGGAGTTGTATTAAAATGAAGGTGAAAAACACTTTATTAAAAGCGGTAGCGCAATTTGGCTACAAAAGCGCTATCAAAGCTGGAGGAGCTGCATCACAGTACGGGATTCATCAGGCAGTAGAACCGAAGGCAGTTTCAGAAATCAGAAGTAAATAGAATGCATAATTAGGGTAACAAATGATTGCTGGGGAGTATATTGTTATAAAAAAATACCTTGAACCAAACGTGACATTATGGTTTAGGGTATTATTTATACAGTAAAAACTAAAATTTATTAAAGCATTTATCCTTTATTGCCGAAATATACTGTAACACATGAATAGTAATATCGGTAAAAGAGAGAGTGAAGTCAATGATGATTAATGGAGTGTGTGGGAATGATAATCTTAAGGTACGGGATAAGGGAATAAGCAAGGTACCGGAAGAAGTTGAAAATACAGCAGCCGATAACAATATGACCTCCGAAACCATGTCTGCCGTTGTAGAAACCGGTTTAATAACTTACGGTGAGGAAGAGATACAGATATAAACGGAAGATAAACAAAAGGAAGAGGATGCTGGGGAAGAAGAACGGCTGGATAGTACAGCGGACCGTATGTCAAGAGATGATTATAAGGCGATTAG
>JAATEU010000479.1 GCA_015655565.1 Clostridiales bacterium | reverse complement strand
TTTAAATTTTAATAATTTTACACAATAATTCAATCTAAAATAAAAATATTGCCAAAAAAGCACGATTATGATAATATTTACTTATTAATAAGTTAGCTGGATTAATTAATCTATTTCATAACCAGTAATGACTGATGAATTCGTTTCTTTAAAAACTTATTTATATAACCCTGGTTGAAATTGCGGAGATAAAGAGGTATTATTTTCTAAAATGAATATTAAAATTAATAAGTGCATTTCTATGATTTAATATACCAGGAGGTATTCACTTGAAATTAGTAAATCAACATCTAATTAAAGATTCCAATATGAAACTATTATATAATTATATTTACAATAATAGCGGCATCTCCAGAGCACAATTAGCAAAAATGTCTAATTTAAGTAAAACAACAGTCTCTACTCTTATTGATGAATTAATTACCCGGGGTTTTGTTTATGATTCCGGAGTGACTGACTCAAACAACGTTGGCCGTAAACCAAACAGTTTGCATGTAAAACCATCCAGCTATTATGTTGTTGTTTTTAGTTGGATAGAAAATTATATCAACGTATACTTAATGGATATTGCAGGCACCACTGCATTTGAACAGCATCTTAAGCTTCAAGATGAGGATACTTATGTATCTCTGTCCCGCAAATGTATGGATGAAGATATCCTTA
The DNA here is from genome assembly GCA_015655565.1 of Clostridiales bacterium. Taxonomy (GTDB): domain Bacteria; phylum Bacillota; class Clostridia; order Lachnospirales; family Lachnospiraceae; genus Anaerocolumna. Next base: position 2,918 of record JAATEU010000479.1, on the reverse strand, counting down.
CTCAAGTAAAGCGGAATCAAGTTCTGGGTGTCTGTGTAATCGTATCTGCAATGATAGATTCCTTTCACGAAGAAATTTATTCCACTACCCTCAGTCTTCCGAAATCTGAAGGTATGAATCTTATTGCTTCATTAAAATCAACATTTCCTGAATTTCCCGTTGCTATTCTGGAAGATACTGCATGTTCCGCCTATGCTGAGAAAGTTTATGCCCGGGTAACGGAGCCTGATTTTGCTTTTATCAACTTTAGCCGGGGTATTGGTGCAACACTCTTTATAAGAAACAAAATGGTCGGGAAAGCCGATGGTGCATCAACTCAGTTTGGACATTATTCCGTAGATCCGGAAGGTGCTTTATGCGTTTGTGGAAATCGCGGCTGTCTGGAAGCAATGATGGGTGAAATTGCGTTGGCTAAAAGAGTAAAAGCAGAAGGCGGAAGTCCGGCATTGGACCGGCTGCCGGCTATTACTTTTGCTACACTGGGTAATGCCGCTTTATATGGGGACGCTGTTTCAAAAAAGGTAATTAAGGATTTTGCCCATATTCTTACCTATGGTCTTGCCAATTTAATCTCTATCGTAAATCCAAATTTTATTATACTTGGCGGAAAAAGCATTCTCTTAGGAGATTTATTCTTAGACGAGATAAACAAAACTTTAAAGTCAACCGGTTTCAGAAAAATGGTAGATTCTGTCGAAGTACAGTATTCTAAATTGGATTCCAATGCTTTTATAAACGGTGCTATGAAATACTTCTTTGATGTCCACTATGCCTTCACAAAAGACTTGTCAAATTGTTTTTTTATAGGATGATATACGCAGGTAATTGGAATGAAAATAATGATTAAGGGCTGCTATTAGAAAATCATTCAGTTCTTATATAAAGTATTTGATTTTAATTATGAAAATAAATATCGCATTATTACGAAGTCTTATTATGGTTATTATTATAGTTATTCATTAAGATTCCCTTATTAATTTTATATTTATATCTTTTATATTTATTTCACTTTTTCATCACAAAGTAAACACATTTTATTTCTAAAATAATAAGTGGATAGTGAATGAAAAAACACTTTCTACTCCCACCCTATTATACGCATGGTTCTAAATTAATTTAGTCACCAAAGAAGAAGCCAACCAGGTCGTTGTTGGCTTCTTCTTCGTTATTCATGACAAGGATGCTCCCTTCGCGCACATTCTATTACATCTGTAGCCGTGGACATAAATATATACGACCATCCTTTGGGACTTATTTGCAACATAAGACATCAGTCATAGCAGTCATAGACAGCCGCTGTTGTTTTTTCCTTTTTATTTAATGTATGTATCTAACGCAAAACTAATAATCAGTGCCCGATTAATTTTTTTTAATACATCTTGATCTAGATGACATACTTTTTCTTTTAACCTTGATTTATCAATGGTTCTCACTTGTTCCAACAAGATAACGGAGTCTTTAATAATTCCGTATTTATCCGCATCAATTTCAACATGTGTCGGAAGCTTTGCTTTATTCATTTTAGATGTAATAGCTGCACATATAACGGTTGGACTATGTTTATTTCCTGTATCATTTTGAATTATTAATACAGGCCTGACACCTCCCTGTTCAGAACCAATAACCGGCCTCAGGTCTGCATAAAAAATATCGCCTCTTTTTATAATCACTTTTCTCACACTCCATTTTATGGCTTTAGTCTTATTATTTCCCACTTTTGACTTGTGTATTCCATAAAATGTTTTCTTTTATGCGGCCTTTTAGTAATTATTTATCCTTTTATCTCGGTTATCCTGCCTTCACGATAATAAATACGCGGGATTCGTTTTCCAACATTACATATTAATTCATAATTAAAAGAATAAGCCATTTCTGCTACTTCTTCGACAGAAATACATTGTTCCCCGTCTTTCCCTATTAACGTAACTACATCTCCTTGCTTTACATGATCAATTTCTGTTACATCGGCCATAAATTGATCCATACATACCCGGCCGATTATAGGTGCGGATTTACCATGAATCAGTACTCTTCCTTTTGAAGATAATTGCCTTGGATAGCCATCTCCATATCCTACCGGAATGGTAGCAATTCTTGTTTTATCTGTCGTAATATATGTACTCCCATAACTTACCCCCACACCTGCGTCTATTTCTTTTACATAACTGATATGGGTTTTAATTTCCATGGCAGGTTTTAATAAAAGCTTCTCTTTATTAACTTCTTCGGATGGATACAGCCCATAAGTTGAAATTCCGCTACGGACCATATCCAGATGAGACTCCGGCAAATCAATGATTCCTGCACTATTTGCCATGTGTTTAATGGGAATAAAGATTCCTTCTTCTTCCAACTGTTTAACAAACTTAAGATATCTGCTTAACTGGTTTTGCGCTGAAATTTTATCCGCTTCGTCCGCACAGGCAAAATGTGAAAATATTCCTTCTATATTAATTCCTTCTAATAAAGATATTTTCTTAATTTCTTGAATGCTTTCTATTTTATCGCTAAATCCAATTCTGCTCATACCTGTATCTAATTTTATATGGATATTCGCTGTTTTGTTCTGCTTTAAAGCTTCTTTCGATAATTCTTCCGCTGCACAGCTTTGGAATATTGCCGGTGTAATATCATATCGTACCAATTGTTTATACTGTTCCTTCGGTGTATAACCCAGGATTAAGAGCGGCTTTTTAATTCCTGCCTTTCTTAGTTCCATTCCTTCTTCAATAATTGCAATTCCAAAAGCATCTATACCAATTTGATCCAAAGCTTTTGCTATTGGAACAGCACCATGGCCATAACCGTCCGCCTTTATAATTGCCATTATCTTAGTGGTGCTGCCTGCTAAATTGCTTGTATTAATGATGTTATTGCAAATAGCATCCAGATCTATGTTAGCAGTCACCCTGAAATAT
>JAATEU010000611.1 GCA_015655565.1 Clostridiales bacterium | reverse complement strand
TTAAGTGCCAGGGCTGCTTATGCGGATTGCATTAAAAACGGAGTAACAACAGTTTTTGATCACCATGCTAGTTTTGGAAATATTGAAGGCAGCTTATCCTGTATAGCAGATGCAGCCCGGGAATCAGGGGTACGTTCCTGTTTGTCATACGAAATATCCGACCGGGACGGTATGGATAAAATGAAACAATCCGTAAAAGAAAATGTTGATTTTCTGGCTTATTGCAGCCAGGATACCACGGATATGGTAAAAGCCATGACAGGCATGCATGCATCCTTTACCTTAAGTGATGCCACAATTGATTATTGCGTGGAACAAAATCAGGGGCGGGGCGGATTTCACATCCATACGGCGGAAGGCATACAGGATGCAGTACATTGCCGGGAGTCCTACCACATGTCCGTCGTGGAACGGCTCCATAAAAAAGGTATCCTCGGAGAGAAAACCATAGCGGCGCATTGTGTTTATATTAATGAACAGGATATGGATATATTAAAAGAAACAGATACCATGGTTGTACATAATCCGGAATCTAATATGGGCAATGCGGTAGGATGTCCGGACGTACTTGCTATGTATAAAAAAGGTATCCTGATCGGACTTGGAACAGACGGTTATACCAGCGATATGCTGGAATCCATGAAGGTGGCAAACCTGCTGCTGAAGCATAACAGTAAAAATCCTTCTGCAGCCTGGAAAGAAATACCCGGGATGATTTTTAAGAATAACCGCAGGATTTCAGGAAGATTTTACTGTAATCCTGTCGGGATTTTAGAAAAAGGTGCGTATGGTGATATTATTATATTAGATTATCAGCCAATTACACCAATGAAGGAAGATAATATAAACAGCCACATTCTCTTTGGAATGAATGGAAGAAATACAATCACTACCATTATAAACGGAAAGGTTCTTATGAAGGACCGTAGATTAGTCCATGTGGATGAAACAGAGCTTATGAGTCTTTGCAGGGATGAAGCCGGTAAACTGTGGAAGGATATATGCGGTTAGCAGCCTTATAGTAGTGGTAAATAGAAGGGAAGAGAGAGAATGTATGAGTGACAGGATGAGGCCGGTATCTTTCGGAGAGCTGCTTAAACAGGCAGTATGGGAGTATAAGCATAAGGGTTCTTTATTTTATGTGCCGGTAGAAAAAACAGATAAGGGGATCCGGAAAGTATTCCTTAGCGGAAAAGAAGTGGAATCCCCGCTTGGGCCGGCCGCCGGCCCCCATACCCAGCTGGCACAAAATATTATAGCGGCTTATGCCGCCGGAGCCAGGTATTTTGAATTGAAGACCGTTCAAGTATTGGACGGGGCAGGCCTGGGAATCCAAAAACCCTGTATTTATGTGAAAGATGAAGCATATAATACGGAGTGGTCTACGGAATTAACCTCTTACCAGGCTTTAGAAGAATATATAAAGGCGTGGTATCTGCTTAAGCTGCTGATTAAAGAGTTTCATCTCGGTGACGTAAATGGTTTTGTATTTAATATGAGTATCGGTTATAACCTGGAAGGAATCAGAACGGAAAAAATAGATTATTTTATTGAACAAATGAAGGACGCCGGTACATCGGCAATCTTTAAAGAATGTGAACAATATACCTTAAAAAATCCGGATTGGTTTACGGCCGTTACAAAGGAATATGTAAAAAGTATCGATTCCCGTATATGCAATACCGTTACTCTTTCTACCATGCATGGGTGCCCCCCGGAAGAAATCGAAAGTATAATAACTTATCTGATGCGGGATAAAAAGCTTAACACATACCTTAAATGTAATCCTACACTTCTTGGAGCGGATCAGACCAGAAAAATCCTGGATAATATGGGATATGATTATATTTCCTTTGAGCCGGAAGTGTTTTGGCATGATACATACTTTGAAACAGCGGTTGGATTAATTAAACGCCTCCAGCTGGTGGGAAAAGAGAATCAATTGGAATTTGGAATAAAACTCACCAATACCTTCCCGGTTAAAATAAAGAACCGGGAATTGCGGGGAGAGAACATGTATATGTCCGGTCCGGCACTTTATCCTTTGGCAATTGGTGCTGCAGCAAAATTGAGTGAGGTACTGGGCGGGGAATTGCTGATATCCTATTCAGGAGGTGCCGATGCAAATAATATTGGAGCTATTTATGAAACCGGAATTTGTCCTGTAACAGTTTCAACCCTGTTGTTAAAATCAGGCGGGTATAAAAACCTTACCGGATTAAACAGGGCTTTAGCAGGACATCTGCCGGAAAAACAACGGTCTATTCATAAAGGTAAGCTAAATAAACTGGCCTGGGAAGCAATTTGTGATAAAAACTATTTCAAACCAAAGGAAAAGCAGAAAATTAAGAGCAATACAGACTATACCCCATACTGCTCCCAATGCAGAAATTGTGTTGACGTATGCCCCAACAGGGCCAATGTCATGTATGAACTGGAAAATAAAAAGTATACCCTCCATAAGGATGCTTTATGTAACGAATGCGGCAATTGCTCCCATTTCTGCATCTTAGGACACGAGCCATATAAAGAAAAATTTACCATATTCCAAACGGAAGGGGATTTTGCAGAGAGTAATAATTCCGGATATTATGTAAATAAAGAGAATTTCATAATAAGATGGAAGGAGGGGGTTCATAGGGGAAAAACAGAAGAACTTACCTCGGTTCCTGACGATATAAAAGAATTGATAAATCA
>JAATEU010000061.1 GCA_015655565.1 Clostridiales bacterium | reverse complement strand
CCAGGGTCAGATTGCTTTTTAAAAATAAACTGGTAACCTTATAGATTCCCTTAGGCACGAGAACCCGGCCTTCTTTCGGACAAGCACTGATTGCACTTTGTATAAATACCGTATCATTTTGAAGTCCGTCTCCTTTAGCACCAAAATCTTTTACATTCAGGGTAACAAATTCTTTACAGGTGGTAAAATAAATCTTTTCCGATACACCCGATTTGTTTCTGATAAAAAGGCTGTAAGAAGTATCCGGTTGGAGGTTATCAATAGACCTGACAGCCTTTTGGCTGCTCATGATAACCTCATCATTCAGATAAATATCATACTCTTCAATTTCATATATCCCTTCACCCAATACTTCAATTACTGCCTGTCTTGCCGTCAGTAAAATAATTTTAAACTCCATGGTAATCCTCCCCTGCTATCCTTTAACACTGCCAGCCGTGACGCCTTCCACAAACTGTTTCTGTGCGGCAAAAAATACAATAAGGGATGGAATAATGGTTACGATAGACATAGCTAATACCTTATTCCATTCAAAGCCTACTTCTGCATCCATGGATAACCTAAGACCTAAGGAGGCAGGATATTTGGCAACTGTTTTCACGTAGATAAGCGGCCCCATAAAGTCATTGGAGGACCACATAAACTGAAATAATGCAGCAGATACTATGGAGGGTTTCAGTACAGGACATATTACATACCATAAGGTCTGCATGGTGTTACAGCCGTCGATTTTAGCTGCCTCCTCAAGTTCCCTTGGAATACCCCGTAAAAATTGTACCAGCATAAACACAAAATATGTATCACAGGCAAAAAAGGCCGGTATAATTAAAGGGAAATAAGATAAAACAGGTGTCAACCATCCCATATCCCGAAACAACAGATATTGAGGAATGTTTAATACAACCTGAGGTAAAAATAAAGTTGACAATAATATTGCATAGAATAATTTCTTACCTTTAAATTGAAACCTGGCAAATCCGTAAGCTGTAATAGTTGCAGATATAACCGTACCTAGTACTTTAGGAAGTACAATCTTATAAGTATTAATTAAATAGGTAAGAAAGGTATATTCTGTGGAATGCCAGCCCTCTATATAAGCCTTTATTGAAAACTTCCTGGGTATAATGCCCACAGAAGAAAATATTTCATTATTATCAGCTTTAAAAGAAGCCCCAAACATCCAAAGCATAGGATAAATCATGACTAGACCTACTAATAAAAGTACAAGATAACGAATGGATGTATTTATTAAATAACGTTGCTTTCTGGTCATATGTTTACCTCCCATCCTCATCCGAATAATATACCCAATATTTTTGGCTCATAAAAGAAATGATGGTAAGTGTCATGACAATGAGGAATAAAAGCCATGAAATCGCACTGGCAAAGCCCATCTGGTATGTTTTAAAGGCATTCTGGTAAACCAACAAGGATATTAATGTAGTTGATCCGAGCGGTCCGCCGTTTGTAATAATGTAAGGACCGTTAAATTCCTGGAAAGCCTGGCATAACTGGGTTACCAGATTGTAGAAAATAACCGGGGTAATAAGGGGAATGGTTATCTTGAGGAATTGCCTGGTTTTGCCCGCTCCATCGATAGAGGCGGCTTCGTAAAGATCTGTTGGTACACTCTTTAATGCCGCTAAAAAGATAACCATGGGTGAACCAAACTGCCATACCCTTAGCAGACTCACGACCAATAAGGAATAATGGGAATCTCCCAGCCAGTTTGGACCTGTAATCCTCAAATTACTTAAAATCTGATTGATTAAGCCGTCTGTCTGGAATAAAAACTTCCATAATACGGCAATCGCCACGGAACCTCCTAAAATGGAAGGAATGTAATACATGGTCCGGAACAAATTAACTCCCTTAATCTTAAAATTTAATATGTATGCAATAAATAATGCAAATGCCAGTTTAAGCGGAACTGTCATAAATGCATATCGGAAGGTTACGTGAAAAGCCTTCCGTATTTTAGCCGTTTCCACTATTTGTTTATAATTGTCCAAGCCGATAAATGAAATTATATCCTTAAACAAATCATAATCCGTGAAACTATAATAAAAAGAAGACGCAAACGGATACAGTTTGAATACGGCAAAACCAATCAGCCAAGGCAGAATATAAAAAAATCCAATATTATTTTTAAGTAAATAACGAAAACCTCTCTTTTTAAGAACGGCATCCGATATCCCCTCATTCTTTTTTACATAAGACGTTTGCCCCGGATGGGCGGCACTGTTTTTTCCCATTCATTTATTCCTCCATTCTTATAGAATTATTTCGTCAGGATATCTTTCTTAAAACATCTCCCGTTACATATTTGAAACAGCGTTTTTTTGCCTATTCCTCTTCTTTATGCAGCATTAACAGTTGTGCATATGCCATAATCAAAGCTCCGGCTCCCTTCTGGTCATCACATACGACCGGCTCGGAGAGGTAATACGCAAGACTTCCGTCCCTGTCACTGTCCGGTCCTAATCCTGCAACAGAACAAATATCTTTTAATTTTAATTGTCCTGCAACTTCTATTAATTTATTTTCAAGAAGGGATTTTATAATTTTCTCACCGATTGCCTGATATTTTTCTTTCTGCAACGCACCCAGTCTGCACCCTTTTAAAATAGAATAGGCAATCATTGCAGAACCGGATGTTTCAAGGTAATTATTTTCTATATCAGCTTTATCGATAATCTGATAAAATAATTTGCTTTCCTTATCCTGATACAATAAAATGCCTTTCATGCTTTCCTTAAATAACATTTCCAGGGTTTTATAATCTTCAAAGTTTTTTTCCGGAATCTCATCCATTGTATCGATTAATGCCATTATATACCAGCCCATGGCCCTCAGCCAGAAATTAGAGGAAACTCCTGATTTTTTGTCTGCCCAAAATTGAATTTTTGCTTCATCATAACCATGATAATACAGTTTTTTATCCTCGTTATATAAATATTTCCGGACATTTTTAAATTGATTGATAATATCCTTATAATTCTCCTTATGATGAAACCGCGTTTCATATGCCATATAAAAAGGCTGGGCCATATACAAACCATCCAGCCAGATTTGATTTGGGTAAATTTTCTTATGCCAGAAATTATTACACTTGGTTCTCGGCTGGCTCCTTAATTGATCCATTAAAACTTCTATGGCTGCTCTATATTTTTCTTCTCCCGTTTCTTCATATAAAAAAAACAGGATTTTACCGCTGTTAATGCTGTCAATATTATAATGTTCTTTCTTATAATTATTGATGCTTCCATCCGGGTTTATAAACCTTTCCATATAACGTACAATGAAATCTTTATAAAATTTATTTCCAGTTGCCTGATAAAAAAGAACGGCACCCATAAGGACACATCCGTCTTCATAATTCCAATCATTTTTTGCATTTTGATAATCCGTCAAATAAGAAGTAACGTATTGTTCAAATTTCATTTCATCACCAAGCCTTTCATTACTTCCATTAAATATTTTTCTCTTATTTAACCTGTTTAACCTGCCAGGGAAATTCCCCGCCTTTCGGCGGAGGCAGACTTCCCTGTTGCTAAGCCGTCAAAGCGGCTGACACCCTGACGGCTTAGCAAATATATTATGTTTATTTTATTGCGGCATATTTGTTTTTCATCCGTACTTAATCTGCAGCGTTAACTTCATTCACACAATCAATTAAGTATTGTGCTGCCGTTGCGGTATCTGTTTGATCATAGCTTAGATTCTGGAAAACTTCGTAGTAATATCCTGTGCTGTCCTTTAATGCAGAGTGTTCAAAATTGGGATCAAGATTATAACCCTTAAAATCCATGACTAATTTGTTGGCGTCATAGGTTAAACCGCTTAATAAGCCTTCCTCTACCAGGATTTCTTCTGCCGCACTATTAGAAACCGTACCTCTTTCCATTCCCATGATCGTAACCCCTTCCGGATCAGAAGTTAAATATTCAAGCAGCAAGGCGGCTTCGGCAGGATGTTTTGAATTAGCGCTGATTGCAAATCCCATGGAAATTTTTGTAAAACCGCTTTTATTAGGTCCTAAATCGGCAGGAAACTCACCTATTATAAAGCTTTGTCCTTCCGATAATGCACTTTGGAACTTGGAAGCACTGCTGTCCCATTCATATATTCCTGCATAATAACCATTCATCCACCTGGGATTCTTATCCAGGGAATCCGCACCGTCTCCTGCAATTGTTGCAAGGGTGGGCGTAACATGCTTATCCTCCAGCATATTAATCCAATCTAATCCTGCTTTAACCTCTTCCGGAGTATAGTTTACTTTTTTGTCAACAACCCATTCCTTACCATAGGTCTGGTGAAGGTAATACATTAACAATACTATACGGTCATACTCACCAAGGGCTATGGGATAGTAATCCTCCCCCAACACTGTTTTAAAGGTTTCACCGGCTGCAATAATCTCTTCAAAGGAAGCAGGCACCGATATTCCGGCTTTTTTAAAAGTTGCTTCATTCCAGTAAAATACCCTGCCTGTAGTTCCTAAGGGAACGCCTTGAAGTGAGCCGTTTGCCGTCATTAAGTCAAGCAGGTCCTGCGGGTAATTGGTTATTGAAATAAGATTAGATAATTGGTTTATGTCATAGAACTTATCTCCATTTGGTGAAAATTGGGATATCCAATTCCAATTAATCTGCAGTAAATCAGCCTCTGTTTTTCCTGCCAGCTGAGTGGCTATATTTTCCTGCCAGCCTGTCCAGGCACCATATTCAGGCATTACTGTAATATTCGGATATTTAGCCGAGAAAGCTTTTAAAGCCTTTATGGTAGCTTCATGCCTGGTATCTCCGCCCCACCAGGAAAATCTTAATTCAATTGGAGCCGTTAAGTTTGGTTCAAGTGCAGATGAAGTATTGTCATTTTGCGCCGTTCCCGCAGGAGTAGTTGCTTCTTCACCGGTTGAAGCACCGTCACCGGCAGCCGTGGATGGTTCTGAAGAGATTGTCCCTTGATTTTTATTGTTTCCACAGGCACCAAGAGAAAAAACCGTTACAAAAACCAACAGGATTGATAAAGATTTTTTTGTAAGCCTTTTCATATTCAATTCTCCTTTTCTTTTAAATTGTTACTTTGCTCTTCTGGTCTGCAAACGGCAATATAGGAATAAGATGATTTTTATATATTGACGTTTTGCATTGATAATTTGTAATATATTTAGCAATATGTAACACTTATTATTACGTTTCAAGTATATCATCAGTGTAACTTGTTGTCAATTCGTCAATATTAATATTATTTAACTATTTAATTGTTTATTATGTACATTATTATGATTATAAACTACAAACGTTTGCATTTTGAAGCTGAAATTATTGATACAATGTCCTCTGCGGAGAATTTTTTATTAAATGTAAGAAACCAGATGTATTTATGTAAGTGCTTACATGGATATTAATCTTAAAACCATTCTCACCTGATTATAAATGCCTCTAAAAATGCCTTTAAAGCAAACTCTGTTATTAGCAATAAAAAACAGATATATAACCATAAACAATGGATTATATATCTGTTTTTCCTTATATAGATATTAACCTGTTACCTTTGTACGCGGCCGGAGGCATCACCACCGACCAGGGTTTCTACCTCTGAGCGGGTTACCAGGTTAAAATCTCCCGGAATGGTATGTTTTAAGGCAGAAGCCGCTACTGCAAATTCCAGGGCATCCTTCATATTTTTGCCTTCAACAAGGCTGCATATCAGGCCGCCTGCAAAGGAATCGCCACCGCCTACGCGGTCTACAATCCTTACATCATATTTCCTGGAATGATAGAATTCCTTCCCGTCATAGATACATGCAGACCATCCGTTATCCGATGCGGAATAGCTTTCCCTTAAAGAGCTGATTACATACTTAAATTCAAATTTATCAATCATCTGTTTAAAGATATCCTGATATCCTGCCAGCTCAAGTTCACCACTGGTAACATCGGTGCCGCTGGGTTTAAAACCCAATACTTTCTCGGCATCTTCTTCATTGCCGATACATACATCCACATACTGCATCAGATTAGTCATAATCCGCTGCGCTTTTTCGGAAGACCATAATTTCTTACGGAAATTTAAATCCACGGATACGGTAATCCCTTTTGCTTTCGCTGCTTTTAAAGCAAGTTCGGTTAATTCGGCGGCAGCATCACTGATTGCCGGTGTTATTCCGGTAAAATGGAACCAATCCGTGCCGCTGAAAATTGCATCAAAATCAAAATCGGCGGCAGAAGCTTCCGCTATGGAGGAATGGGCCCGGTCATATACTACATTGGAAGCCCTCATGGAAGCACCGGTCTCTAAATAATAGATGCCTAATCTTTCCCCGCCTCTTGCAACGAAATCGCAGTTGACATTGTATTTTCTTAAGGCAGCTACTGCACATTCACCAATTGGATTTTTTGGGACTTTTGTTACAAAATAAGCATCATGTCCGTAATTGGCAAGAGAAACCGCTACATTAGCCTCACCTCCGCCATAATTTACATCAAAACTGTCTGATTGGATAAATTTCTCATATCCGGGAGTGGATAACCTTAACATAATTTCTCCCAGGGTAATTATTTTTGCCATTTACATTCTCCTTTATATTCTTTATTCATTACAACTGCTTACAAGGTAACACCTTTTTTAAAAATAGCCATATCATGAAATCCTGCCTCTTCCGATTTTACTTTCTTACCCGATGCCACTTCTATGACATATCGGAATAATTGTTCCGATAAATCTTCCATCTTAAAATCTTCCGCAAGCCGGCCCGCATTAAAATCAATCCAGTTGTTCTTTTTCCGGGAAAGCTGCGTATTGCTGGATATTTTTACGGTAGGAACAGGTGATGCAAATGGTGTACCTCTTCCGGTTGTAAATAATACAATATGGGCGCCTGCAGCCGCCAGTGCTGTTGCAGCCACCAGATCATTGCCAGGTGCACTTAAAAGATTCAAGCCCTTTGTTTTTATGGTTTCACCATATGTAAGCACATCCGTTACCGGTGCGTTGCCTGATTTTTGTGTACAGCCTAAGGATTTATCCTCCAGGGTTGAAATGCCGCCTTTTTTATTGCCCGGCGAAGGATTTTCATATATGGTCTGATTATGACTTGTAAAATACTGCTTAAAATCATTTATCATGGCAACCGTCTTTAAAAACAGTTCTTCATCCCTGCAGCGGTTCATCAGCAAAGTCTCCGCACCAAACATTTCCGGAACTTCGGTTAAAACCGTAGTTCCGCCCTTGGATATTAAAATGTCCGAGAAGGTTCCCACAAGAGGATTGGCAGTAATTCCTGAAAGACCGTCCGAACCGCCGCATTTCATCCCAACGATTAATTCCCCTGCGTTTATTTCCTCCCTCTCAAACATGCCCGCATATCCGATTAATTCCTCTAACAGAACCATGCCTGCTTCCATTTCATCTTCGATATCCTGACATTGAAGAAACTTTACACGTTTTTCATCATAAGCACCGATATAAGGCTTTATTTCCGCTATACTGCTGTTTTCACAGCCAAGCCCCAGCACCAATACACCGCCTGCATTGGGATGATTCACAAGATCCGCAAGAATCTGTCTTGTATTCTCCTGATCATCACCCATTTGGGAACAGCCGTAAGGATGCGGAAAAGCTATGACTCCGTCTACACTTCCGGCAATCAAAGCTGCCGCCTGTTTTTCCAGGCCGGTTGCAATGGAATTAACACAGCCGACGGTTGGTATAATCCATATTTCATTACGGATTCCGGCTTTTCCGGACCTTCTCCGGTAACCTTTAAAGTATGCTTTTTCGGTGGGTACCAGATTAGTATAAAATGGTTGGTAAGAATAGTCAAGTATATCCCCTAAAGTTGTTTTAATATTATGGGTATGAATCCATATTCCCGGCTTCATATCCTCTTTTGCATAACCAATGGGAAAACCATATTTTATGATTTTTTCATTTCGGGTTATTGCCTTTATTGTAAATTTATGGCCTGCCGGGATGGGCTCTGAAAGAATTATTTTTTCGGAACCCACTTCAACTATAGTTCCTCCTTCCAGTTCCTTTAATACAACCGCCACATTATCCGCTTTATTAATTCTTATAAATTCCTGCATATCCGCTCCAATCTATAATCAAGCACTCCCGGAAACTCCCTGCAAAAAGTTTTTGGGAGAACTCTAATCATATTCTTTTCATAGCTTCCCGCATTCCGTTTTTATCAATATTTTCAATATAAACGGTCAGCATATCGGCCAGATTCCTGTATCTGGACATATCCTCTCCAAAAAAGGCCTTAGTGCCTAAGTATGCTTCAATAAATTTTCTTGCAGGAAGCTTGGAATTTTTCCGGAAGAATTCGAGGACAAAATCATCATCCATAATCTTATATTTTTCATTGCCCCTATACCCTATTAAAGCATTTTCCTCAAGCCTGTCACTTCTGTAAAACTCATAAGGGCGGCTAAAGAAAAGGTTAAATGTACCGGAAGCCTGCCAAATTTATTTACGTATTCCTTAAAGCTTGGCAGACAACGTGATTTCCATTTCGAAACGGAATTTAAAGAAATGGATAATAAAGCATGTTTAATATATGGATTTTCAAACCGTTCTATCACAGAATCTGCAAAAGAAATTAATTCTTCCTTCGGAAGGGTTAAGGTGGGAATGATTTCGTCAAATACGGTTTTTGTCATAAAATCTTTAATATCTGCATCCTGCATGGATTCCAGCACGTAGTCATTACCGGTCAGGAAAGAGGCCGGTACGAAGGAAGTATGGGCGCCGTTTAATATCCGTACCTTTCTTTCCCGGTAAGGTTTTTGATTATCCGTAAAGATTACCGGAAGTCCGGCTTTGTCAAGAGGCAATTCCTTAGAAATATCCTTATCGCTTTCTATAACCCATAATCCAAAGATTTCTCCCGCAACCAGCAGGGCATCCTCATATCCTAAGCTACGGCATATTTCACCGGCTTCATCTTTTGGATAACCGGTTACGATACGGTCTACTAAAGTACTGCAGAATATACATGCATCATTTACCCATGACAGAAAGCCGCCTTCCAACTTCCAGAGATCTGCAAATTTAAAAACACACTGTTTCAGGGTACCGCCGTTATTTTCAATTAATTCGCAGGGAATCATCACTAAACCTTTACTCATATCCCCATTAAAATACCGGTATCTTTCATATAAAAACTTAGTTAACTTACCAGGAAATGTTTTGGGAGGATTCGCTTTAAAAGAATCCTTTTCATCAAAAACGATGCCCGCCTCCGTTGTGTTGGATATAACAAATCTTAAAGTATCCGATTTTGTATAAGCTGCATACTTATCATAATCTTCAATGGCTGCCACAGCATCGGAAACACTTGTAATTACCCTGTTTACCACTTTGGTTTCGCCGTTCTCTTTCCCTCTTAAGGACAAGGTGTACTGGCAGTCCTGTCTGTGAAAGGCATCTAAGCTGCCGTAAGCAATGGGTTTTACGATAGCTATATTTCCGTTAAATACACCGGCCTCATTAGCAACATCAATCATATAGTCTGCAAAAGCCCGCAAAAAATTACCTTCCCCGAATTGAAGCACCTTAATTGGCCTGTCAATACCTTTTGTTATTTTCTTATTTAATATTTCCATAGCAGCCTCCTTGATTTTATTCCTGGAATTATTGTCCCACATTTAATGGATTTTAACTCATGTAAGCGTTTACAATTATTTTACTAACTATTTTTCCGTGTGTCAATTATTTTTTCTGATTTTCCAAAAGTAATTATAAAATATATATTATCCTAACCATAATTTAAGCTTAAACTTTATTTATTCTGCTATTGCCATGGATGGGGAATTATAGTATAATAAATGAAAAGTAAAAAAGTCAGCTTATAATTACGTGTAAGTGCTTACATCATTGGAGGTGATTTATGAATATTTATGATGTTTCGGAAAGAGCCAGGGTATCCATTGCTACCGTATCACGTGTTATTAACGGGAATCCCAACGTAAGTGAGAAAACCAAACAAAAAGTTCTTGCCGTTATGGAAGAATTAGGCTATACCCCTAATGTTTTCGCCAGAGGTTTAGGCTTAAATTCCATGAATACCATAGGAATTATGTGTGCTGATTCTTCCGATCCGTTTTTAGCAAATGCAGTATATTTTATTGAACGGGAACTTCGTAAAAACGGATATGATTCCTTTTTATGCTGTACGGGATACGCATTAAAGAATAAACAGAATTATTTAAGTCTTCTGCTTTCGAAGCGGGTAGATGCCATAATTCTTGTTGGCTCCGGTTTTCTTGAATTTAACAAAAAGGACAATGCTTATATTATAAAGGCAGCCGGTGAGGTTCCGGTCATGCTTATTAACGGTTATTTAAACAATCCCAATATTTACTGTACCTTATGTGATGATTATCAGGCAACCTTTACTGCCGCTGCCCTGCTTCTTGAGCAGGGAATCCAAAATATTTTATATCTTTACACTTCCAAATCCTACAGCGGCACCCAAAAAATGAATGGCTATAAAGCTGCCGTTATGGAAAAGCTTCAATCTGTAAATGAAGATCTCATTCAGTGCTGTCCCGGCAATATAGAAGCAGCCAGGGATTTACTTCTCCGTTTATCCGAGGGCGGCCTTAAATTTAAGGCCGTGATTGCTGTAGAGGATATTCTTGGGGTCGGTGCCATTAAGTATGCAAAAGTTAAAAAACTTGCAATTCCAAAGGATTTAAGTATTATAGGCTATAATAACTCACTTTTGGCCCAATGCTGTGAACCGGAGCTTACGTCCGTGGATAACCATGTTGAAACCCTGAGTATTTCTACGGTCAGTACTTTGATGCGTGTATTAGACTGTCAGAAGGTGCCAAACAAAACCACGATTTCCAATGATTTAAATATCAGGAATACAACTAATTTTTAATAAAACAGGAGGATTTTCAGATGAAGGAATTTATGGATAAGGATTTTTTATTATCCTCAGAAACAGCAAAAGAATTATACCATGCTTATGCGGCTGATATGCCGGTCATTGATTATCACTGCCATATTGATCCCAAAGAAATAGCGGAAAATAAAAGTTTTGACAACATAACACAGGTATGGCTTGGAGGGGATCATTACAAATGGAGGCTGATGCGTGCCAATGGCATTGATGAAAAATATATCACCGGAAAAGCCACGGACCGGGAAAAATTCCAAAAATGGGCGGAAACCTTGCAAAAGGCCATCGGCAACCCCCTCTATCACTGGAGTCATCTGGAACTTAAGCGCTACTTTGATTACCACGGTGTGTTAAATGAAGCTACGGCAGAGGAGGTCTGGAATTTATGCAATAGTAAGCTGCACCAGCCTTCCATGAGTGTCCGGAATATCATTAAACAATCAAACGTTGAAACCATCTGTACCACGGATGATCCGATTGATTCGCTGGTATGGCATAAATTAATTAAGGAAGATAAAGCCTTTGATGTTATGGTTCTTCCTGCTTTTCGCCCGGATAAAGCCATGAATATAGAAAAACCGGACTTTCCCGGTTATATAGCCGAATTATCCAGGGTAAGCCAGGTTACCATAACCGATTTTTCTACTCTTTGTGAAGCATTAAAAAACCGTATTGATTTCTTCGGTTCCATGGGCTGCAAAGTGTCGGACCATGCACTTGAATATGTCATGTATCAGCCGGCCGGCGCTGATGCGATTGAGGCCGTCTTTCAAAAAAGAATGGCGGGAATTATACCAAATAAACTGGAACAGCTGCAATTTAAAACGGCTTTTATGCTTTTCGCAGGAAAACAATATCATAAAATGGGCTGGACCATGCAAGTGCATTATGGAACCAAACGTGACAATAATACCCTGCAGTACCATAAACTTGGCTCGGATACGGGATATGACTGTATTAATACTTATGGCTCTTCCGTCCAGATGTCTGAATTTTTAAACGCCTTAAATCAGACAGAGGAATTGCCGAAAACAATTATTTACTCTTTAAATCCTAATGAT
>JAATEU010000255.1 GCA_015655565.1 Clostridiales bacterium | reverse complement strand
TTTTTTGCATTTTGTTCCACTAATAAAACGGTAGTGCCGCCTTCGCTGATTTCCTTTATAATATCAAATATTTCAGATACAAAAATAGGGGACAATCCCATAGAAGGCTCGTCCATTAATATGATTCTGGGATGGGACATTAAGGCACGGCCCATTGCAAGCATTTGCTGCTCCCCGCCGCTTAAAGTACCGGCTATCTGGTTTTTTCTCTCATTCAGACGCGGGAACCGTTTATATACTTTTGCTAAAGTATCTTCGATTTCCTTTTTATTTTTTCTGGTGTAAGCACCCATTTTTAAATTTTCAAGAACCGTTAATTCCGCAAATATCCTTCTTCCTTCCGGAACATGTGCCATGCCTAAAGCTACAATATTATGGGCAGGTATTTTTATTAAATCATGGTCCTCAAACCTGATGTTTCCGGATTTGGCCGCAACCAGACCGGTTATGGTATGAAGAATCGTAGTCTTGCCTGCACCATTCGCTCCTATTAAAGCAATTACTTCTCCTTCCTTTACTTCAAAGGAGATTCCTTTAATTGCCTGAATAATTCCATAATAGACTTCTAAGTCTTTAATTGTCAACATTGCCATCGGAATTCCTCCATTTCTTTCCCTGACAGCTATCTGTTAGAATGAAAAGCTTTTATTCACCCAGATAAGCCGTGATTACCTCAGGATTATTTAAAACTTCTTCAGGAGCTCCGGCTGCAAGCTCTGTGCCAAAGTTTAATACTAATATTTTTTCACAAATACCGGTTACCAGTTTCATATCGTGTTCAATCAGCAGTATGGTTATCTGATAACGGTCCCTGACTAAACGGATGGTTTCCATTAATTCTGCTGTCTCATTGGGATTCATGCCGGCGGCCGGCTCATCTAACAATAACAGTTTGGGATTGGTTGCCAAACCTCTTGCAATCTCCAGTTTTCTCTGCTTTCCATAAGGTAAATTGCCGGCAAGATAATCTGCCTGGCCGTCTAAGTCAAATACCTTTAATATTTCCATTGCTTTTTCATCCATTTCCTCTTCCGCCTTAAAATAGGCCGGTAATCTGAAAAAACTGGTAAAAAGTGAATACTTTATCTGGTTATGAAGCGCCGTCTTTACATTATCAAGAACCGTCATCTTTTTAAACAGGCGGATATTCTGAAAGGTTCTGGCAATTCCGGCCTGACAGATTTCAGATGGTATTTTACCGACCATATCTTTCCCGTCAATTTTAATGGTTCCATCCGTTGGACGGTATACTCCCGTCAGCAGATTAAAGATTGTGGTTTTACCTGCACCATTGGGACCGATTAATCCATACAGCTGCCCCTTTTCTATATTAAGATTTACATCATCAACTGCCCGAAGACCTCCAAAGGAGATTCCTAAATTCTTTACTTCCAATAAAGCCATATTAATCCACCTTCTTCTACATTATTTCACTTTACTCTTTATCAACAGGGACAGCTTCGGCAATTTACCGCTTTCTTCTAATCTGGTACGTAAACCTGATGAATTAAATAACATAATTGCAATTAAAACAACAGCATACAGTAACATTCTAAAATCATCTGCCGACCGGAGCATTTCCGGTAATAAAGTTAAAACGATTGCGGCAATGACGGAGCCCCTTATGCTTCCCATTCCCCCAAGTACTACAAAAACAAGGATTTCAATGGATTTATTATAATCAAAATCACCAGGTTTTAAAATGCTTAGATTATGTCCGTACAATACCCCGGCAACTCCGGCAAAAAATGCGGCAATGACAAACGCCATGATTTTATAGCGGCTTACCTGAATACCAATGGATTCAGCCGCAATATAATTATCACGTATGGAGCTGATTGCCCTGCCATGTCTGGATTTTACCAGATTACCGATACAAATTATAGTGATTATCATAATGATATAAACCCCGGTATAATTAGAATAACGGGGTATCTTGGATAATCCCCTGGGTCCGCCCGTAATTCCCATAAAATTAATAATGGAGCGGATAATCTCACCAAATGCTAATGTAACAATAGCTAAATAATCACCCTTCAGCCTTAACACCGGTACACCGATTAATATGCCGAAAACTGCCGCTACGATACCGCCTATAACAATACCCATTATGAATTCAATGGTTTGCGGCAAATTCATATAAATGGTAAACAAGGAACCGGTATATGCACCGATTGCCATAAAGCCCCCATGTCCCAAAGATAATTCCCCAAGAAACCCGGTGGTTAAATTAAGGGATACTGCCAGAATTATATTAATCCCAACAGGAACCAGTAAGGATTTATATTGCCGGTTAAGAATATCTCCTTCGACCAGTAACATAATTATGATGTATACGGCGATCATTGCCGCCAATGTCAGAATATTTCTTCTATTTATCAGGTTGTTCCCTGTAAGTTCTTTTCCTTTTGCTTCCCTGCCCATGTTCCACCTACACTTTCTCAATCCGGTTTTTGCCTAAAATACCGGAAGGCTTAACTAAAAGCACCAGAACTAATACCCCAAATACAATGGCATCGGATAATTCAGAAGAAATATAAGCTTTTGAAATACTCTCAATTAAGCCTAACGCCAATCCTCCAATCATAGCTCCGGGTACACTTCCTATTCCGCCTAAAACAGCAGCCACAAAGGCCTTAATTCCCGGCAGGGCCCCTAAGGTATGTCTTATGGACTGATACTGACAGACAAACATAATACCGGCAACAGCTGCCAGGGCCGAACCAATGGCAAAGGTCATGGAAATCGTTTGATTCACATTAATCCCCATAAGCTCTGCCGCCGCCTTATCTTCCGATACGGCCCTCATGGCACTTCCGGCTTTTGTCCTGGATATAAATAAAGTTAACAATACCATGCAAAGCAGTGTTACACCAAGAGTTACAATTGTGATTCCGGAAATAGTAACTCCGCCAATTACAACCGCATCAACATTTATAATGGATTTAAATGTAACGGGATTTGCGCTGAAAATTAGCAAAGCAAGACTTTGCAATAAAAAGCTCATACCGATAGCCGTAATTAATACTGCCAGTGCAGGGGCTTTTCTCAATGGTTTATAGGCTACTCTTTCAATAAGAATGCCTAAAACAGCACAAAATATAATCGTAAAAAGAACAGCTAATATTACCGGCAGTTTTAAAACTTCAATGGATACATATAAAGCATAAGCGCCTACCAT
>JAATEU010000591.1 GCA_015655565.1 Clostridiales bacterium | reverse complement strand
TAAAGGCGTTGACAGAGAAAAACGGCATTAATCTTATTAACTTGTCTGCCTATCATCTGGGTTTTATTATCGGACCCTGCCTGAATGCCTCGGGCAGGTTGGATACGGCAAAAAAAGGACTGCATTTATTATTATCGGAATCAAAAGAAGAAGCAGAGCAATTGGCAGAAGAACTGAAACAGTTAAACGACCTCAGAAAGGCTATGACTGCCCAGGGACTTGAACAGGCCGTTGCACAAGTGGAAGCTGGTGACATGAAAGAGGATAAGGTTTTAGTGGTTTACCTGAAGGACTGCCATGAAAGCATAGCAGGAATTATCGCAGGCAGATTAAAGGAAAGATATAACAAGCCTGCTATTGTGCTTACCAGCTCAGAAATTGCAATGAAAGGTTCTTGCCGCTCCATAGAGAAATATAATATATATGAAGAACTCACAAAGTGCAAACATTTGTTATTAAAATATGGAGGGCATCCCATGGCTGCCGGACTATCTTTGGAGTACGAACAGGTAAGCCAATTAAGAATTGCCTTAAATCAAAACACTTTATTAACTATGGAGGATTTAATCCCTAAGATTTCTATTGATATACTTCTTCCCCTGGGATATCTTAGTGAAGAACTGGTTATGGAGTTAGAGCTTCTTGAACCATTTGGCAAAGGGAATACAAAGCCCATATTTGCCGAAAAAAATCTGCAGATAAGAAAAGCTGCCATTATGGGCAAAAATTCCAATGTCCTGAAATTTCAGATGGCCAATGAGTATGGTAGAGTAATGGATGCCTTATATTTTGGTGATGTAACAGCTTTCTTAAACAGCCTTACAGATAATTACGGCAGGGAAGAGACAGATAAAATGTTCCAAAACAGAGATAATGCAATAAAATTATCGGTTACCTACTACCCGAGCATTAATGAATATGGAGGAAACCGGACCGTACAGATAATTATACAGAATTATCAAATAATAATGTAAGTATGAAAAATACAATTATTGGTTTAACCTGTCAAGAAAGTGGGAAC
This sequence comes from Clostridiales bacterium, assembly GCA_015655565.1. Classification (GTDB taxonomy): domain Bacteria; phylum Bacillota; class Clostridia; order Lachnospirales; family Lachnospiraceae; genus Anaerocolumna. The sequence goes on along the minus strand of JAATEU010000591.1, from coordinate 7,488 downwards.
GTTGCAAAACTAACATTTATAGTTAGGATGCAATGCGTCCTTTCTTTTTGGGTACAAAAATATACATGGTTTTATCTCCACATCTTTCTTTCTGCGTTTGTTGCGTCAGGGCGGTAAAATAAATTGAAATTTCAATTCAAAAATGATATAATAATCTTTGGCGTTGTTTATGCATAGGAAGCATAAAAAAATCTCAGTTCGTATATAATCAAAGAAGAAAAGAGGCTGTTAAATGAAGAAGTTAGAAGAATATGTAAGAAGTATACCTGACTTTCCGGAAAAGGGTATTATATTCAGGGATGTAACCAGTGTTCTGCAGGATAAGGACAGCTTAAGAATGTCAATTGATCAGATGCAGGCACTTTTAAACGGAATTGATATAGATGTTATTGTCGGACCGGAATCCAGAGGATTTATATTTGGGGTTCCCATTGCATACAATCTGAACAAAGCGTTTGTTCCTGTACGTAAAAAAGGAAAACTTCCCGGTGCAACCATTGAAATGGAATATGCTTTGGAGTACGGTACCGCAACCATTGAAATGCATAAAGATGCAATTAAACCGGGTCAAAAAGTAGCTATAGTTGATGATTTAATTGCTACGGGAGGAACCATTGAAGCCATAACCAAGCTTGTCAAAAGCTTAGGCGGTGAAGTTGTGAAAATTATATTCTTAATTGAATTAGAAGGCCTTCATGGACGTGATAAATTAAAAGGTTATGATGTGGATGCCGTAATAAAATATGAAGGAAAATAGGTGAAAGCTACTTATAATAATTAATTTGCCATAGGCAGGATGTATTTAAAGACATCCTGTCTATGGCAAAATTTTATACCGGTAAACATAACAAACGGAGGAAGAATATTTTATGGACTGCTTCCATATCGGTTATCCTATTACATTCTTTCAACGTATTTATTTTTGACAATAGAATACGCGTCTTGTCCGCATTCTATTGTATGTGGCAGTACCGCAGACAAGTCTGCGATATGCAATGGGTATAACAATGACAAAACCCTGCAGGATATGTCATAATTCAATAAATGAATTGATTTTTTCTAATAGATTGATTATAATAATAAGATAAACTTATAAACTAGGTGGTGATGTCATGGAAGTCAAGGCAAATAATACGGGGGAAAGCATTCATAACGACAAAAAACATACAGAAATGATTATTCCGGCAGATTTTACAAGTCCCGAAATATTATTTAAGGAATTAGTCAAAATTGTGAGGAGTTACCATCCGTCTGCCGATATTTCCATGATTGAAAGAGCTTTCCAGGCTGCGGACACGGCCCATAAGGGCCAGTTTAGAAAATCCGGTGAGCCATATATTATCCATCCTCTGTGCGTGGCTATCATATTAGCTGAACTGGAATTAGACAAAGAAACCATCGTTGCAGGACTGCTTCATGATGTAGTGGAGGATACGGTTTGTACCGTTGATGAGATTTCCAAAGAGTTTAATGATGAAATTGCTTTATTGGTGGATGGAGTTACGAAACTGACTCAGCTTAGTTATTCCAAGGATAAAGTGGAAATTCAGGCTGAGAATTTAAGGAAAATGTTTTTAGCTATGGCAAAGGATATTCGCGTAATCTTAATAAAATTAGCCGACCGGCTGCACAATATGCGCACCCTTCAATATCAGACGCCAATTAAACAAAAGGAAAAAGCAAGGGAAACCATGGATATCTATGCACCCATTGCACAGAGACTTGGTATTTCCAAAATAAAAATAGAATTGGATGATTTATCTTTAAAATATCTGGAACCGGAAGTATATAAGGAATTAACCGAGAGAATTAATTCCAAAAAGGGTGAAAGGAAAGAAATCATTAATGGAATTGTAGAAGAAGTCAGGTATCATATTAAGGCAGCGGAAATTGATGCAAGAATAGACGGTCGTATAAAACATTTTTTCAGTATTTATAAAAAAATGGTAAATCAAAGTAAGACATTGGATCAGATATTTGATTTATTTGCAGTACGAATTGTAGTGGAGTCCGTTAAGGACTGTTATGCCGCCCTGGGTGTAATACATGAGATGTATAAGCCTATACCAGGGCGGTTTAAGGATTATATCGCCATGCCGAAGCAAAATATGTATCAATCCCTTCATACTACTTTGATTGGACCTGGCGGACAGCCTTTTGAAATCCAGATCAGGACCTATGAGATGCACCGGACGGCCGAATATGGTATTGCCGCTCACTGGAAATATAAGGAAGGGCAGGATGGAAAGAATACACAAGATACGGAAGAGGCTAAGCTTACCTGGCTGCGTCAGATTTTAGAGTGGCAGAGGGACATGTCGGATAACAAAGAATTCTTAAGTCTTCTTAAAAGTGATTTGGATTTATTTTCTGAAAGCGTATACTGTTTTACTCCAACCGGAGATGTCAAGAATTTACCCAACGGTTCCACTCCCATTGATTTTGCATACAGCATTCATAGTGCCGTGGGAAATAAGATGGTGGGAGCAAGAGTGAACGGTAAATTAGTCAATATAGATTATGTAATACAAAACGGCGACCGGATTGAAATCATTACATCCCAAAATTCCAAGGGACCCAGCAGGGACTGGTTATTATTAGTTAAGAGTACCCAGGCGAAAAACAAAATAAACCAATGGTTTAAAACGGAACTTAAGGAAGATAACATAACTCGCGGTAAAGAAATGATTACTTCCTATTGTAAAACGAAGGGTATTAATATCAGTGAATTGTTAAAGCCTGAATTTATGAATAAGGTCATGGTAAAATATGGATTGCGAGATTGGGATTCCATTTATGCCGCCGTAGGGCATGGCGGTCTGAAAGAAGGCCAGGTAGTCAATAAACTGAAGGATGAATACGATAAGAAGCATAAGAAAGAAATTACGGATGAAAAGGTTTTAGACAATCTTTCGGAAATAAAGGAAAATAAGCCTGCTGATTTTGCCAAATCCAAAAGCGGTATCGTAGTGGAAGGAATCCATGATGTTGCGGTCAGGTTTTCTAAATGCTGCAGTCCGGTACCGGGGGATGAAATTATAGGCTTTGTAACAAGGGGACGTGGTGTATCCATCCATCGGACCGACTGCTTTAACCTTATGAATTTATCGGAAGAAGACCGGGCCAGGTTAATTGAAGCAGAGTGGAATTTATCTCCGGATAAATCCCAGGGCGGTGAACTTTATGCTGCCGAAATTAAAATTTATGCAAATAACCGAAGCGGTGTCTTAGTAGACGTATCTAAAATTTTAACAGAAAATAAGATTGATGTTACGTCAATGACTGTCCGGACCAGTAAACAGGGTACTGCAACCATTAGTGTAGGCTTTGAAATAAATGGAGTGGAGCAGCTAAGGTACATTGTGGCAAAACTCCGGGGTGTTGAAAGTGTACTGGATATAGAACGTACTACCGGTTGAGAGAATGGGGGAAGCAGATGGAGCGCTTAATGAAAATTCAGTCCTATGTATTAGGTATGGTTCATACCAATTGTTATATCGTATCCAATGATCAAACCAAAGAAACAATTGTGATTGATCCGCCGGATCAGGCTTTAAAGATAAAAAATAATCTGAAGGAACAGGAATTAAATCCTGTTGCCGTTTTATTAACCCATGGACATTTTGACCATATTATGGCTGCAGGTGATTTAGCTGATTTTTATCATATACCGGTATATGCTTCCGAGGCGGAAAAAGAACTGCTGGAAGATTCTGATAAAAACGGTTCCCATATGATCGGGAAAAATGTTGTCTTAACACCGGATAAATTGCTTCAGGATAATGAAATAATCTCCCTGGCGGGAATTAATATAAAAGTAATCCATACACCCGGGCATACGGCGGGAGGGGTGTGCTATTACTTATGGGAAGAGAAGGTATTGTTCAGCGGGGATACTTTATTTTATGAATCCGTAGGCAGAACGGATCTGCCCACCGGTGATATGGGTACCCTGATTAAATCCATCCGGGAGAAATTAATGGCATTGCCGGATGAAGTGAAGGTCTATCCCGGCCATGGAGATCAAACTACTATAGGCCATGAAAGAATTTACAATCCTTATTTAGGTGAAAATAACTTTTGGGATTTGTAATAAATCAGATGGGAGTCCGTCATGATTGAGATCTTTTTATCAAAAGACGAATATGAATATGATATACATTCTTTAATAAAAGCATTTTACCAGGGGGAACAGGTAAATATTTTAAAGACCGTTCCCGCAGCCGCAGAGCCGGGCGGTTTACAGATGTTTATTGATTTGGGAGAACAAATAATCCGGTTAAGGGCCGTTAAAAATAAGGAGGAATTATATAAAAAAACAGATACCGTCCCGGCGGACGGAAAGAAAAATTACCGGAATCACTTAAAGAGAATGCTATATGGCTGTTTATCCCATATAACGGGAAAGAAATTACCCTGGGGCACCTTAACCGGTGTCAGGCCGACAAAAATAGCATTTGAAAAACTGGAACGGGGCATAGGGGAGGAAGATATAAAAGTTTACATGAAGGAACAATATCTATGTTCCGGAGAGAAGACTAATTTAAGTCTTCAGGTTGCAGGGCGTGAAATCACCCTGTTGCAGGAACTGGATTACCGGAACGGCTACAGCATATATATCGGGATCCCCTTTTGCCCGAGTACCTGTCTGTATTGTTCTTTTACCTCCTATTCCCTTGAGAAGTCCAAAGGCCTGGTAGAACAATATTTATGTGTCTTATTTCAGGAAATCACTTATGCCGGGACCTGCTATCCGGATAAAAAATTAAGTACCGTTTATCTGGGCGGCGGAACACCGACTACTTTAACTGCCTTACAGCTGGACCGGTTATTGACCCATATCCGGAATACCTTTGATTTTTCCTATGTAATGGAATATACCGTGGAGGCGGGAAGACCGGACAGTATCACTGCTGAAAAATTAAAGGTATTAAAAGACCATGGTGTGACAAGAATTTCAATTAATCCGCAGTCCATGAAGCAGCAGACCTTGGATGTTATCGGCAGACAACATACGGTCGGCCAAGTGGTGGAAGCCTTTTATACGGCAAGGGAAACCGGTCATGAGAATATTAATATGGATGTGATTATCGGCTTGCCGGGTGAGAGAAAGGAAGATGTGGCCTATACCCTGAAAGAGATTGATAAATTAAAACCGGACAGCCTGACTGTGCATACCTTAGCTGTCAAACGGGCCGCCCGGTTAAACACTCAAAAGGAAAATTATCAGGATATGGCACCCACAGATACCCTGGAAATGTTTAAATTAACTTCGGATTATGCAAAGGAAGCAGGTTATCTGCCATATTATCTCTATAGGCAGAAGAATATGGCAGATAATCTTGAAAATATCGGTTATGCTAAGTTTGGCAAAGAAGGGCTTTATAATATATTGATCATGGAAGAAAAACAGACCATATTGGCTTTAGGTGCAGGGGCATTGTCCAAATTCGTATTTCAGGAAGAAAACCGCATTGAACGCGTTGAAAATGTGAAAAGCTTAAAAGATTATATCGGACGCATTGACGAGATGATTAAGAGAAAGCATAACTTTCTCCAGGATAACTCTTAATATTGCCAGAAAGGAAATTCGGATGCTGTTACAGGAAGAAATTGGAATATTAGAAGCGGATCATGAGGCTGTCATGAAAGATGACCTGGAAGAGGCTATCGATCATGGGATTTTAGTCAGCAAACTGGCTTTTCTCCTATCAAAGGAAATGAACATGGAGGAAGAATTCTGTTATACCATGGCACAGGCCGGATTGGTCCATGATATCGGGAAATTAAAATTAGGCCGGTTTTTGTATGGAAGAAGTAAAGATACCCTCACGGTGGAAGAAATGAAATATATAAGAATGCACCCTGTTATAGGCTATGAAATATTAAAGAATTACGGTTATAGTGATGTTTTACTGCAATCCGTTTACCATCACCATGAAAATTATGATGGGTCCGGTTATCCGGAGAACCGTAAGGAAGCCTCCATTCCTATCGGAGCCAGGATTTTAAGAATCTGTGATGTGTATGCCGCCCTTATTTCTGATAGGATATATCGGGCTGCTTTTCATCAGGAAACAGCTATAAAATTGTTGATTGAGGAAGTAAAGAATTTTGACATGGAGATATTTCTTGCTTTTTTACGGGTGGTACATTCGGAGGAATTTATTGAAGTTGAAGAATTTGTAGAAAGCATTAATAAAAAACCATACATCTGGAGGAAAATACTCCGTGATGGTTTTTATTAAAATCGGATGGATTCGGAGGTTATAAGATGATTACACAAAGACCGAAAGGTACACAGGACTGGTTTGGCAGCAATATGTACAAAAGAACCAGGATTGAAGAATTAGCGAGAAAATTATGCAGGACGTATAATATAAAAGAAGTAATTACGCCGGTATTTGAACATACCGTATTATTCCAAAGAAGCGTAGGGGAGACAACGGACGTGGTCCAGAAGGAAATGTATACCTTTTTGGATAAGGGGGAGAGAAGTATAACCTTAAAACCGGAAGGTACGGCAGGTGCAATCAGGGCCTACCTGGAAAATAACCTGTATGCGGAAAGCCAGCCGACCAAGTTATTTTATATAACGCCTGCTTTCCGTTATGAGCAGCCCCAAAGCGGAAGAATGCGTCAGCATCACCAGTTCGGCGTGGAATTTATAGGTTCTAAGAGTCCCTTGGCGGAGGTGGAATTAATAACCTTAGTTACTGCTTTTATTGAAAAGATAGGTCTTAAAAATGCAAAATTACACATTAACAGCATTGGCTGCGGCAACTGCAGAAAGACCTACAATGAAGCCCTGTTGAAGTTCCTGAAGCAAAAGGAAGAGCACTTATGTCCGACCTGCAGGGAAAGAATGCAAAAAAATCCGTTAAGGGTTTTGGATTGTAAGGTTCCTGCCTGTAAAGAAATCGTAAAAGATGCCCCAAGGACCATTGAATATCTGGATGAGGAATGCAGGAGCCATTTTGAAGAATTACAGAACTTGCTAAAGGAATTAAATATTCCCTTTGAAATAGATACGGGTATTGTAAGAGGGCTTGATTATTATACCAGGACCGTATTTGAATTTGTTAACGGGGACGGTTTCACCTTGTGCGGCGGCGGCCGTTACGATAATCTGATTCATGAAATAGACGAGAAACAGGATATCCCTTCCGTTGGTTTCGGTATGGGGATTGAACGTATTATTTATTTCATGGACAAAGAAAAGGTTGAACCGGAACCGGAACCGGCAATTGAGTTATATGTTGGTATCCTGGGAGGGGAAGCAAAAGCGGCAGCTTATAAAATAGTAAACGAACTTAGAAGTGCCGGCATTGTGGTTGAAACCGATTACATGGACCGAAGTGTTAAGGCCCAGATGAAATATGCCAATAAAATAGGTGCTGAAAATACGATAATTATTGGTGCGGATGAATTAGCAGGCAATAACGTCTGGATTCAAATCATGGAAAATGGGGAGCAGACTGAGACAGC
>JAATEU010000446.1 GCA_015655565.1 Clostridiales bacterium | reverse complement strand
CCAATCCTGATTACGGGGAATCAAGCGGAACTGTTGTTCCTTTTACCGCAAAAGAAATTACGGCATTATTAAATGATAATCCGCTCACAGAAGAATTATTAAATGAGCTGTTGAAAAAATATACTTCTATTGTGGTTTCGGAAATTGATAATGCTTATATCGCCGAGGGTAAGGTAGATGCCGGCGGCGTCACTGCTGAAAGTACGAAGATTACTGTCAGACTGGATGAGGATACATTATTATCAATTGCAGAAAAAGTCCTGACGGCTGCTGAAACAGATACAGAATTGATAAATCTGTGTGAAGAATTAAAGATATGTACGAAGGAGGAATATAGTACCGCCCTTCAAGAAGCCTTGAATAGTATTGCCGATGAAAAAACGAAACTGAATAAACAGGCCGAAGATACCATAATAATGACTGTTTGGGTTGATGACAAAGGAAACATTACAGGCCGTGATTTTTCTTATGCTTCTGATTCAGAAAAGTCATTTTTAGGATATAAAACCGCTAAAGAAGGTTCTGACTTTGGTTTTGAAGCCTGGGTTACTCCGGATGACAGTGAAGAGTTAAAAGCAGAAGGTAAAGTTGGAATCAGTTTAAACGGAGTAACTGGAGATGTAAAGATATCTTATGCCGATACGGATACGAATACATCTGAAACCTTCAATATTAAATTAGAAGATGTGAAATATGCTTTTAAAGATTACAGCGGTTACATTAACGGCAAATTCACTATAACAGGCGATAGTTTGTCCGGTATGAGTATCCTTGCTGACTGTACCGGAAACGAGGAACAGCAGTCCATAAAGCTGGATTTTGTCCGGGGTGGGGTTAATCTTGTATCCGTCATAATGGACTCAAAAATATTAGCTTATAAGGACTTTGAATTACCGTCGGTATCTTCAAAGATTTATGATTTTGAAGCACAAATGGAGGAATACATATCAAGTGCCGATATCAAAAAATACCTGGAAGGTATTAATAAGAAGATTGATGTAGAAGGAATAAATGCTGTCCTGGAGCAGTATATAAATGCTTATTAATCTTATCTGCATAAAAATATAAAATGAAATTAGGATTGACAATTAAAATATAATATACTATTATAACAATATCATAAGATGTTATGTTAAAAACCATGACGGAGAGAGTAAGAATCGGGTTCTAAGCGAAAGTAAAAGCGAGCCGTGGACAGTGAAAGTCCGGCACAAGTAGCAGATTTCTGAAAATCACTCCTGAGTTGTAAGCTGAAAGTTTCTTACCGATAAACAAAGTAAGCCGTGCCGGTGTCCACCGTTATATGGAAGCATATCATATTCTATATTGGTGGATACTTTCACCAGGACGAATCGTATGTAAATAGGTGGTACAATGAAGCACTATGCTCTCATCCTGTTTATGGATGGGAGCTTTTTTACTTTATAGGAAATTGCGTTTTATAAAGTAAAAAACGCTCCGCTGAGGATGCACATGACGCGCCATAGGAAGTTTGTCACTGAAGTGACAGCGCGTCAGCGCAGAGTTTGCTTGGCAAACTCTTTCTTATTTCACAGGAAATTCCGCGAATTCACTATGAATTAATAGCCTTCCGGGCAGATGCCACTCGCGCGAAGATGAAATTTGTCGCAAAGTGACCGCGTTGGGCGCGAGAGTTTGCCAAGGCAAACTCTTTCTTGTTGTATAGGAAATTACATTCTGTGCGATGAAAACTACTCCGCCTTTAATGCCACGCCGCTTCATTGGAAAATAGCCGCAAGCGGCGATGCCAGTGTCTGACAAAACATACTCTTTGTTTTTGGAAGCGTTCGCAGCAGGTGTGGAGTTACGGACAATGCTGTTTCCCGCCCTTTAGATTTTGCGGACAGCGAATATCCGCTTTGACTTTTAAGTTAATAATAACAATACAGGAGGAAACAGTATGTACGATAAGGTAGCTACGAATCTCAATTTTGTTGAAAGAGAAAAAGAAATACTTAAATATTGGAAAAATAATAAAATCTTTGAAAAAACCGTCGAAGAAAGAAAAAACGGCAGAACGTATACTTTCTATGACGGTCCCCCGACTGCCAACGGAAAACCTCATATCGGACACGTATTAACCAGGGTTATTAAGGACATTATTCCAAGATACAGGACTATGAAGGGTTATAACGTACTGCGTAAAGCAGGATGGGATACCCATGGACTTCCGGTTGAATTGGAAGTTGAAAGAAAACTGGGTCTGGATGGCAAGGAACAAATCGAAGAATACGGTCTGGAGCCATTTATCCATGAATGTAAAGAAAGTGTCTGGAAATACAAGGGTATGTGGGAGGATTTCTCCGGAACGGTAGGTTATTGGGCCGACATGGAGAAGCCCTATGTAACCTATGAAAATGATTTTATTGAATCGGAATGGTGGGCACTAAAGCAAATATGGGAAAAAGGGCTGTTATATAAAGGGTTTAAGATTGTACCTTATTGCCCAAGATGCGGAACTCCCCTATCCAGCCACGAAGTAGCACAGGGTTATAAGGATGTAAAGGAAAAATCCGTAATTGCCAAATTCAGGGTTAAAGGTGCGGATAATGAGTATATTTTAGCCTGGACAACAACGCCCTGGACCTTGCCTTCTAACGTAGCGCTTTGTGTTAATCCCAAGGAAACCTATGTGAAAGCAGCTGTTAATATAAATGCCAAAGGCGAAATTATCAAAGAAAACAGGGAGGGGGAAGAAAAGGTATCCGTTAAAACGGAGAAATATATTCTGGCTGAAGCACTTCTGTCTGTAATTGACGGCATTTATACAATAGAAGAAAAATATAAGGGAACTGATCTGGAATATAAGGAATATGAACCTTTATTTGATTATGTAACACCGGATGAGAAGGCTTATTATGTAACCTGTGACAATTTTGTAACCTTAACGGACGGTACCGGTGTGGTTCATATTGCTCCGGCTTTTGGTGAAGATGATGCCGGTGTGGGACGCAGATACGGCCTGCCCTTTGTTCAGCTGGTAGACAGCAAAGGCGAAATGAAACCTGAAGTTACGGATTTTGCCGGTATATTCTGTAAAAAGGCGGATGAAGGCATTATTAAATTGTTATTTCAAAAAGGGTTGTTATTTAAGACCTTAAAATTTGAGCACAGCTATCCGTTCTGCTGGAGATGTGATACACCGCTGATTTATTATGCCAGGGAATCCTGGTTCATTAAGATGACGGAGGTTAAAGAGAAGCTTATTGCCAATAACGATACGATTAACTGGATGCCGGAGAGCATCGGTCAGGGACGTTTCGGTGATTGGATAAAGAATGTACAGGACTGGGGCATCAGCCGTGACCGTTACTGGGGAACGCCTCTTAATATCTGGGAATGTGAAGACGGGCACCGACATGCAATCGGAAGTATTGAAGAACTCAGAGCCAGGTCTGATAATTGTCCGGATAATATTGAATTACACAGGCCGTTTATTGATGCCGTTACCATTCACTGTCCGGAATGCGGCAAGGAAATGAGCCGTGTAAAACCTGTCATTGACTGCTGGTTTGATTCCGGTGCCATGCCTTTTGCGCAATGGCATTATCCGTTTGAAAATAAAGCTGAGTTCTTGGATAATTTCCCTGCTGACTTTATCAGTGAGGCAGTTGACCAGACCAGAGGCTGGTTTTATTCCTTACTGGCTATTTCCACCCTTATCTTTGATCAGGCTCCATTTAAAAATGTAATTGTACTTGGCCATGTCCAGGATGAAAATGGACAGAAGATGTCCAAGTCCAAGGTAAATGCGGTAGATCAGTTTGAT
>JAATEU010000494.1 GCA_015655565.1 Clostridiales bacterium | reverse complement strand
CTGTGGTAAGAAAGGATTCGAATTTCATTCTTAAAGAAATTCAAATCCTTTCTTATTTAAAAATAAGCAAATAATTTATTAAATTGTTATGGTGATAAAGCATATTTTCCATCCATCTGATTTGAGACAATGCCACATTGGCTTGTAGATGCGGCATGCAATGGGAGTTAATGTTCGTTACAGTTCAGCCTTACGGCTGAACTGTAACAGATGATGCACAGCATGTAGGCCTCGGGTTTTCTGTGACTTTCGCTTCTCTCCACTCACAAAAAACACCTCGCGTACCATAGGTTGAACTGTAACTAATGTTCTGATAAATCAAAAAATTAATATTGACATTCATAATAGAAAATGATAAAATATTTTATGTTTATGAGGATTGTTACTGTATGTACAGGCAAGACCGACTTGGTAGTTCATTTTAGATTACAAGGTCAGGTCTTTTTTTTATGATATGAATGCGAGGCAAAGAATGTATGAGATAAAAAAAATTATTAATAATAATTTTGTATGTTCTGTTAACGTAAAGGGAGACGAAGTAATATTAAGAGGTTCCGGAATCGGCTTTCAGAAAAAGTTGGGAGAAGCAGCCGATGAAAACAGAATTGAGAAAATATATAGTATGTCTTCCCAGACAACCCTGAATAAACTGCAAAGCCTGTTGGATAATATACCATTGGAACAAGTTGAGGTTTGTACGGAAATCATTGAAGAAATCAAAAAGATGTTGAATAAAAAATTAAATGACAATATCTACATTACCTTAACCGATCATTTAAGCTTTGCCATAGAACGGCAGCGTTTAAAACTCGAGTATAAAAATGCGCTTCTATGGGAAATCAAAAAGTTTTACCAGGAAGAATATAAGCTTGGATTATATGCAATAAATATAGTACATGATAAGCTTGGTGTGAAGCTGCCTGAAGATGAAGCAGGATTTATTGCACTTCATATTGTTAATGCAGAGCTGGATACCAACATAAGTGACATGATGAAAATAACCAGGCTGATTCAGGATATTTTAGAGATAACCAGGAATTATTATCAGATTGAATTAGACCAAGAATCCCTTCATTATGAAAGATTTATAACACATCTGAAATATTTTGGGCAAAGACTATTTAACAACAAATCCGTTGCGGATGATGATTTTGTTCTGCAGAAGATGATAAAGACAAACTATAATAAAGATTACCAATGTGCAGAGATTATTAACGACTATGTAAAAGAAAATTTTCACAGGGAATTAACAGGTGAAGAAAGGATGTTTTTAACCATTCATTTAAAAAGAATTACGATGAATTAAGGATGGATTGTGACTGGTAGGGCAGGCAAGACCTGATTAGGTATATTGGGTCTTTTTTTATTGCCTCAATACGGGAAAAACAATAGAAACGCAAATTTTAAGGAGGAAACAATATGAAAGACAAGATTTTTGGAGTCATGCAGCGGGTAGGAAGGTCCTTTATGCTTCCCATTGCTATTTTGCCCATTGCGGGTTTATTTTTAGGTGTCGGAGGTTCTTTTACCAATGAAACCATGCTGCAGACCTATCATTTAGAAAATTTGTTGGGACGGGGCACCTTTGCTTTTGCTATACTGTCCGTTTTAAATGCGGCAGGAAATACGGTATTTTCAAATCTTCCTTTGATATTTGCCATTGGTGTTGCCATTGGTATGGCGAAAAAGGAAAAAGAAGTTGCGGCATTAGCCGGTGCAATTGCTTTCTTTATCATGCATGCCTCCATTGGTGCCATGATTGACATTAACGGCGGTGCAGATGCCATGCTGGCAGGTTCTTCCACATCCGTGCTTGGAATTACTTCCCTGCAGATGGGTGTATTTGGAGGTATCCTCGTCGGCCTGGGGGTAGCCGCCTTACATAACCGGTATTATAAAATACAGCTGCCTCAGGTATTATCCTTTTTTGGAGGAACCAGGTTTGTTCCTATTATATCATCTATAGTTTATTTAGGCGTAGGAATTTTAATGTTTTATATTTGGCCCACCGTACAAAACGGCATTTATTCTGTCGGCGGTTTAGTCAGAAATTCAGGTTATGCAGGTACCCTGTTATACGGCATTATGGAAAGGGCGTTAATTCCTTTCGGACTCCACCATGTATTTTACCTGCCCTTTTGGCAGACAGCAGTCGGTGGTACGGCCGAAGTCGGCGGTACGGTCATTGAAGGTGCTCAAAATATTTTCTTTGCGGAACTGGGAGCACAAGGAATTACACACTTTAACGTGGAAGCTACCAGATTTATGTCCGGTAAATTCCCATTAATGATATTTGGTCTGCCGGGTGCCGCACTTGCCATGTACCGCTGTGCAAAACCGGATAAGATAAAAGCGGCAGGAGGGTTGCTTATGTCGGCGGCACTTACCTCTATGCTAACCGGTATTACGGAACCTATTGAATTTACCTTCTTGTTTGTGGCACCCGTTCTTTATGTGATTCATTGCGTATTTGCCGGTGCTGCCTACATGCTTATGCATATGTTAAATGTTGGTGTTGGTATGACATTTTCCGGCGGTTTCATTGATATGTTCCTGTTTGGCATTTTACAGGGAAATGCAAAGACAAACTGGATTAATATTGTATTTGTGGGTATTGTGTATTTTACCGTTTATTATTTATTATTTAAATTTTTAATTTTGAAATTTAATTTAAAAACACCGGGGCGTGAAGAGGATGACCAGGAGGTTAAATTATATACCCGTACGGATGTAAATGCCGCCAGAGAAAAAAAGGCGAACGGATACAATCCTGCTAAGGATGAAGTTTCTGCATTAATCATAAAAGGTCTGGGCGGACGTGATAATATCAGTGATATTGACTGTTGTGCCACCAGATTACGAATTACCGTATGCGATTCAAATATGGTGAAAGAAGATGATTTAAAAACCAGCGGTGCCGCGGGGGTTATCAAAAAAGGAAATGGTATTCAGGTAATATATGGTCCCCAGGTTACTGTAATTAAATCTAATCTGGAAGATTACCTGGCACATTTTTTGGAAGCCGGGAAGCCGTCTGAAGTGAATGATTCAAAGGAGAATAATGGAATGTTTAAAGAAAAAGAAATAACCATTTATTCACCAATCAGGGGAAATGCAATTCGGTTGGAAGATGTTTCTGACGGAGTATTTTCAAGCGGCATGTTAGGACAGGGAATTGCAATTGAGCCGGGTGACGGACGTGCTGTTTCACCTGTTAAAGGTGTAGTAACTGCCGTATTTGAAACAAAGCATGCCATCGGGCTCACTTCAGAGGAAGGAATTGAATTATTAATTCATATCGGACTTGATACCGTTCAGCTAAACGGTAAATACTATACTACACATATTAAGCCGGGCGATACAGTTAAGCCGGGAGATTTACTGGTTGAATTTGACATTGAAAAAATTAAAGGCGAAGGTTACCCGGTGGTAACTCCGGTTGTTATAACAAATTCAGATGAATACAGGCAAATCACTCCAATTGCTGAGGGTGCTGTAAAAGAGCAAGATATCTTATTAAAGGTTTCGGGATAATTTATATTGGCAATAAACAACGATGGCCGGCAATCTGACGAAAATGTATATTTTCGTTAACAGAGCAAAGCGTGTTTGGGGTAATAAATGCAGTCAGGTTTCTTAAGAACCTGACTGTAACATATATCAATGAGGAAGGGTGCTTTCCGCTCAAGTGTTAAATTATTCTTCAACAACCTTTACTTTTTTCATATTTTTCTCATATCTGTATTGTTTTTATTGTTTCCTCCCGGTTTTTCCATCTGTTTGGCGGATACTCTAAAAGTTATCCTTTGATACCTGTTGAAGCAATTCCTTCTACCAG
>JAATEU010000234.1 GCA_015655565.1 Clostridiales bacterium | reverse complement strand
GCCGCCGGGGAACGCGGGAAGCCAATTGGGCAGGCTAATTTGGACAATACCCCGTTTTTAGTTTTCACAGTTTATTGCTTAAGCAGCCGTATGGCGCGGGAGAATTTTTATCCTCTCTTCCGGAAATGGGAGCCCTCTTTAAACAAAGGCTTAAAAATCCTTCCTTTAGGGGAAAACGGATTAGTACTCAGTCCAAATGAAGCACCTCATTCACCCTATGGTTTTACGGATACGGTTGCAAAAACAGGCTTCCTTTTTATGGAATCCCTTTTATTCTGGAGAGCCTGCCGGTTCATGCATGAGCTTAGCAATGAATTCGGCGGGAGTGAAACGGACTGGTACCGTGAGCATTTAAAAAAAATAGAAAACAGTATAAATGAATTGTCCGATCCGGTTTCCGGGATATTTTTTGCAGCCTCCGGTGCCTGCAGGCAGCTAGATATCTGGGGTAACGCCTATCTGCTTTATATCGGCTTCCCCTGCACCCGGGATAAGAAGCGGTCCATACTCCGGTTCCTGGCAGAAAAATATGATCAATATGTTTATCAAGGCCAGATCCGGCATCTCTTAAAGGGTGAATACTGGGAACGCCTCCTTATTGAAATTAAACCGGAGGAATATCAAAACGGTGCTTACTGGGCAACTGCAAGCGGCTGGATTATCTGGTGTCTTGCACAAACCGACCTTTCTCTTGCCTGCAAAACCCTGTCAGAGGTTGTACGGTATTTTAAGCAGGAAGGTTCTTATGAATGTGTCAATGAAGATTATAAGAAACTTCCCAGCTTTGTAGTCAGTGCAACAAATGTTTACGGCGGATTACACCGCCTTATGGAATCCGATAACCATGATTTTACCCGCAGCTATGACAGCTGTGAACAGGAGGAAGGAATTTAATTATGAATACCTTATTCAGGAATCAACGAATACAACGTATTTTATGTGATTTAAAAGGATTAATTTATCATTCCCCGCTCCCCTTAAATAACCTGACTTTTACCAATGGTTTTTTTAAATCCCCTGAAGAAGCCACCCTTCATAATAAGAAAGGGCACCATTGGAAAAACGGAGAAAAATGGGGCGGCCGTAATACTTACTGCTGGCTTCAGGAAACAATCCTGCTGCCCAAAAGCCACAGGAACCATCCTCTGGCCCTTTGCGTTTCCACCGAAGAACCCCAGCTGCCCGACAGCTCTTTACTGGCAGCTTTCGTTTCAGAACCCCCTCGCCGCTGGGATTTAATGAATCCCCAGTTTATGCTGTTTATTAATGGAATGCTAAGACACGGCCTGGATACAAATCATACGGAGGTTATCTTAAAGGAAAACGAAATACTGGAAAATACAATTTCTTTTGATTTTCAGGGATATGCCGGACTTACTGACAAACAGTATGGTTTTTACGCTAATATAAATATATTGGATGAAGCCGTAAGCACCTTATATTACCATATTCTCACACTGTTTGAATGTGCACAGGCCATGTCCGGGGATTCCGCCTCAAAAATACATTTATCAGCAGTCATAAATGAAGCCATTAACCTTCTTGATTTAAGGATTCCCCGAAATGACAGTTTTTATAAAAGTTTCCAGGCTGCACGGGACCATATCGAAAAAAATGCTTATGGCAATCCCAGCTCAGATGTGAGCATTACCTGTGTGGGACACACCCATATTGACGTAGCCTGGCTGTGGGATTTGGAGCAGACACGCTTAAAAGCGCAAAGAAGCTTTTCCACTGTATTATCCAATATGGACCGTTATCCGGATTACGTATTTATGCAGTCCACTCCGCAGATTTATGAATTTATAAAGGAAGATTCTCCTGAACTTTATTCCCGTATATGTGAGGCCGTGCAGTCCGGTAAATGGGAACCCGAAGGTGCAATGTGGCTGGAAGCCGACTGCAACATTCCAAATGGGGAATCCCTGGTCCGTCAGATATTGTACGGCAAAGAATTTTTCAAAAAAGAATTTGGAAAAGACAGCCATATCCTCTGGATGCCGGATGTATTCGGCTATAGTGCAGCATTGCCACAGATTTTAAAAAAATCCGGTGTTGATTGTTTTGTAACCTCAAAAATCAGCTGGAATATGCTTAATACCATGCCCTATGATACCTTTATGTGGAAAGGTCTGGACGGGGAAGAAATACTGACCTATTTTATCACCACCCCGGAAGTAGGAAAAGATTCCGGCAATTGCGGCGCTACCTATAATGCAGTCCTTCATCCGGAAGCCGTATACGGAACCTGGAAACGGTATAAACAAAAGGAGATAAACCAGGATGTCCTGATGTGTTACGGTTATGGGGACGGCGGAGGAGGCCCAACCATTGATATGCTTGAAAAGGCACAGCGTCTGAAAAAAGGCGTTACGGGTTTCCCTAAGGTAATTATGGGAAATACGGGTGCATTTTTTGAACGCCTGCTGGATAAAATCAAAAACGACAAATATCTTCCCAGATGGGTTGGTGAGTTGTACCTGGAACTTCATCAGGGTACCTATACTTCAATGGGAGAAATTAAAAAGAATAACCGCAAAGCAGAAATTGCGCTGAGAAACGCCGAGTTTTTCCACGTATTGGAAACGGCAAATGGTATAAATGCTGATTATGGTTCTATTAAAAAGCATTGGAAGACCCTGCTCTTAAACCAATTTCATGATATATTGCCCGGTAGCAGCATCGAAAAAGTTTATCTGGATTCCAGACAGCAGTTTGCTGAACTTTTTCAGGATATTAACGCTATGAATAGGCATGCATTAACATCCCTGGCTGATAGTATTCACACAAAAAAAGCCGCTGTTGTTGTATTCAATACCTTATCCTTCCAAAGAAACGATTATATTTCCATACAGAAATCCGATTTGGGAACTGCAAAAGGTATCGAAGATCCGGGCGGAAATCTGCTGCCGGTTCAGACAGATGCGGATGGAAACCAGCTTATCTATGCGGAAAATATTCCTTCCATGGGTTACCGGACCTACTATCCGGCAGCCGGCACCTGGATTCCTGATTTTTCTGTTTTTCCGATTTCGGAAAATCATCTGGAAAATGAATTTTATATCCTGGAATTTGATGCAACCGGATGTATTTCCCGTTTATATGATAAAACCTCCCATCGTAACGTATTGGCAGACAATGCAAGAGGCAACTGCCTGAAAGCCTACGACGACAGGCCTTATAAGTGGGATACGTGGAATATTGATATGTATTATGAAGAAAAATTCTGGGAGGCCGATGACCTTATTTCAAGTGAAGTAGTCGAAAAAGGGCCTCTCCGTTATGGAATCAGGCAGCACAGAAAGTTCCAGAATTCCCATATTGTTCAGACTATTTATATCTACCATGGAATGCCGCGTATTGATTTTATCACGGATATAGACTGGAAAGAAGATTCCCTCGTACTGAAAGCGGAATTCCCGGTAGAAATAAACAGTGATTATGCAACCTACGATATCCAGTTTGGCAATGTGAGACGCCCGACTCATACAAACACCAGCTGGGATACTGCCAAATACGAGGTTTGCGCCCACAAGTGGGCTGATTTATCCGAAGGGAATTATGGAATAAGCGTATTAAATGACTGTAAATACGGCTATTCCATACATGATAATATAATCAAACTGACTCTTTTAAAATGCGGCCTGGCCCCTTACGATAAAATCGACCGCTGCAGGCATCAGTTTACTTATTCCTTATATCCCCACGAAGGAACCTGTCACAGCAGTCAGACAATAGCTTTAGCCCATCAGCTAAATTCTGCGCCGGCTGTATGTAAAACCAAAGCACATACCGGAACACTTCCGGAAAGCCTCTCCTTCTTGCATTGTGATAACCCAAATGTCATAATTGATACGGTGAAGCCGGCTGAAAGGGAAAAGGCATTGGTTATAAGGCTGTATGAAACCTGTAATGAGCACAGTGATGTATTGTTATATATCAATCTGCCCTGTACTTCCGTTAAAACCTGTAATCTGATGGAGATCCCGGAAGAGGATTGTTCCTATTCCGGAAATCATCAATTTAATTTTCAGATAAAGCCCTTCGAGATTAAAACATTTTTATTGTACTGTTAATTAAGCAGCCGATGGCTGCAATCAATCCGCCTTAAATGTACTTTCGCAATTTTCATACAAAAAATACCTTACCGGTAAGAATATTCATATCTAATTCTTACCGGCTTCTCTTTGTCACATTTTTGAAAGGTTTTTATATAGAAAATAATCAAAATCCGCGTAAAGCCTAAGCCCTGTCATATCATGGCAATACATTCCGAAATGGGCTCCGGTAAAACCCCTGCAGTGTTCGTCAGTGAGGATATCCGTGCTACAGGGTTCTCCCGCCTTTGTCCATTCTATCCCGTCACAGGAATAGTAAAACCGGGCGAATTTACCGGTTATGTCTGTACGGATCTTTAAGTATACGGGACAACCTTGTTTTAAGAAAACCGGTTCTGTCAAATCGGTTATAACACCCGTATCACTCCG
>JAATEU010000253.1 GCA_015655565.1 Clostridiales bacterium | reverse complement strand
TTATGAAAATGTCAATAGACTTATTTGTTACTAATAAATTTAAGATTATTAATCAACTGTAATACTTCTGCTTTTTCTTTCCCTTGCAACTTCCTCCGGAGTTTTGATTTTTTGGCGTACAGCACCTTGGTAACCTTCATTGGTAGTGATTAGATTACCATTTGCAAAACGTTCTTTTGCTAACTTAATCCCATGGGAATACTGTGGTAACCATTCTTCTTGCGCTATCAACATTTCATCAATCATCTGCCAGATTTCTGGTGGATTACATACAGCTCCTGTCAATGGATCCATTAATGCAGCTTGTTTTAAGAGGTTAACATCTGCTGAAACAGCTGCTTCTACAGCTAAACGCTGAACCCATATAGACTGTGAACATATTGCCGCACAACCAAGAGGCAAATCTCCTATCTTAGGTACAGATATACCATTTCCATCAACATAACAAGGGACTTCAACTACACATTCATTTGGAAGATTGGTAATACAGCCTTCATTCATTATATTAAAATGTCCCCGGTATTTCCTTCCGGTTTCTAACGATTCAATTATATAAGAACAATGCTCCCGGCCTCTGTTAGAGCCGTCGTATTTTTTTGGAGGTTCTTCAAGAATCTTTGGAAAATCTGTTTCAAACCAATTTCGTTCTTCTCTTGTTTGTCTTAAGTAACCACCCGTTTCTCCGTTGATCCAACTGTCCAGGTTGATCCATTTGTTTATCTCATCGGGTCGTTTGCGGTACCATGAAACATATTCAGATAAATGTCCATTTGATTCGGTAGAATAGTATCCAAAACGTTTCAATATATCAATACGTACTTTTTCCTGCTCACTAAATTTTACATGATTCTCAAATCCGGGAAGTATTTGCTCCAACATTTCTATGCCATGATGTTTTACAGAAACATACCACGTTTGATGATTTATTCCTGCACAAGTGATATCCAGTTCATTTCTAGAAATACCTAATACTTCTGCTAGTTGATCCTCCCCATGCATTTCACCATGACAAAGTCCAATAGTCTGAACCTTACCATACTTGTTACAAGCCCATGTAGCCATAGCATTTGGATTTGAATAGTTGAGCAAAATAGCATTTGGTAAGGAAACCTCACGGATATCTTTACAGAAATCCAGCATCGCCGCTATTACTCTTTGTCCATACATAATGCCACCTGTACAAAGTGTGTCACCTACGCATTGGTCAACTCCATATTTTAATGGAATTTCAATATCAGTTTCAAAAGCACTTAGTCCTCCAATTCGTACGCAATTAACTATATATTTCGCATCTTTAAAAGCTTTACGTCTATCTGTTGTAGAATGGATTTTAATATTAATTCCATTTAAATCTAAATCCCTTTGGCAAAGTTGTGTAACTTTTTCTAAATTATCCGGACTTATATCGGTAAATGCTATTTCTACATTATGAAATTCCGGAACAGACATAATATCGGTGAATAACGTTCTTGCAAATACCAAACTTCCAGCTCCTATAAATGCAACTTTAAAGTTCATCATTTAACTTCCTTTTTTGTCTTGTATGTTATTGTTAAAGGCTAAAGCACTTTAATATCTTTTTATATTATTCTCTTTATGCCTTAGTACCGGTTAATGCAATACCTTCAATGAATTGCCTTTGAAAAATCAAATAAATAACAACCATAGGTATCATAGCAAGTACTGATCCTGCCATCAGATTTGGATAATTAACTGAATATTGCCCCCTTAACGTAGATAATCCGGAAGATAAGGTTAACATATCAGTCTTTATATTTACGATTAATGGCCACATTAAATCAGCATATGCAAACAAAGCTGTAAAAACAGCTAATGCTGCCATTGGTGTTTTTGTTAATGGAAAAGCTATATTATAAAAAGTTTTAAAATCACTACAACCGTCAATTTTAGCTGCATCTATAATATCATCCGGAATACCCATATATGCCTGTCGCAAGAAAAATGTACCAAACGCACTGACTATTGCAGGAAAAACCAAAGCAAATATTGTATCTGTCATTCCAAGGTCTGATACTATTTGATATTGCGAAATAATAAATATTTGTGACGGGAGCATTAATTGCGTAACTACAATAGTAAAAAGTATCTTCTTAAATGGAAATTGTAATTTTGCAAATGCATAGCCTGCTAATGATGAAAAAACTATTGCACACACAATTCTCCAGAATATCATTGCTATCGTATTATAATATAACTTTGGAAATGGCAGACTTGTTGTTGCCTGTATGTAAGATATTA
>JAATEU010000014.1 GCA_015655565.1 Clostridiales bacterium | reverse complement strand
TATGCCCCATAGGTGCCGAGGTGTCCCACTGTCCCGGCGAATCGGGGGCAGGCCAGAGTTCGGATGCCCTACCCGGTTATTGAGAGAATGGTCCGGTGACCGGATCGGTGCGCATATCGGCTCGGGTGATCGTCGTTGATGACCTCGGCTGCGTTCTGCTGGTCCGCGCGCTCGACAAGCTCGACAGCAAGCCGGCATTCTGGATCACGCCCGGCGGAGCGCTTGAAGAAGGCGAGTCGCTGTCCCAGGCGGCGGCGCGTGAGCTTCGTGAAGAGACCGGGTTGGCACCCGCCCCAGATCTGCTCGGACGGCCGCTCGCCCTGAGCAGTGGCAAGTGGATCTATCGGGGGACTCTGTCGCAATCGGAGGATTGGTATTTCGGACTAATGGACGGAATAAAGGAATTAACACAAGCCTGTGATAAAACTACCATAGATGGCATTAGTTTCAGCGGACAGATGCACGGTATGGTTATCCTGGATGAAGAAGACCAGGTGATCCGTCCTGCAATCTTATGGAATGACGGGCGTACACAGGCAGAATGTGATTATTTAAACGATGAAATCGGCAGGGATAAAGTATCAGCCTGTACAGGAAATATGGCCCTGACCGGTTTTACAGCACCTAAACTGCTGTTGGTGAAAAAGCATGAACCTGACAAATTTGCCAGGATTAAGAAGGTTATGCTTCCTAAGGATTATATTGCTTACCGGTTATCCGGTGTTCATTGCACCGATGTATCCGATGCCTCCGGTATGTTGTTATTAGATGTTAAGCATAAATGCTGGTCAAAAGAAATGCTTGGCATAATCGGCTTGAAGGAAGAACAATTAGCTGAAATATTTGAAAGCTATGAAGTGGTTGGTACTCTTAAGAAAGAGGTTGCCGGGGAACTGGGACTTCCGGAAACGGTTAAAGTAATTGCAGGCGGGGGAGATCAGGCGGTAGCCGCAGTCGGAACCGGAACAGTGGGCCATGGCATGTGTAATGTATCCCTTGGTACCTCCGGTGTTGTATTCATAGCCAGCAAAGAATATGCCGATGTAGATAAAAATGCCCTGCACGTATTTGCCCATGCGGACGGAAAATATCACTTTATGGGAGTAATGCTTTCTGCGGCAGCTTCGAATAAATGGTGGATGGATGAAATAATCGGAACCAGGGAATATGGGAAGGAACAGGCGGAGATAAAGAAGCTTGGTGAAAATAATGTATATTTCCTCCCGTATCTGATGGGAGA
This sequence comes from Clostridiales bacterium, assembly GCA_015655565.1. Lineage (GTDB taxonomy): Bacteria > Bacillota > Clostridia > Lachnospirales > Lachnospiraceae > Anaerocolumna. Next base: position 2,388 of record JAATEU010000014.1, on the reverse strand, counting down.
GAGAACTCCTCATAATAATCCCAATGCCAGAGGCACTTTTATCGGCATGACGATGGATACAAGCCGTGCCGATATGACGCAGGCAGTATTGGAGGGCGTAGCTTTTGCACTTCGTGATTCTTTTGAGATAACGAAAAAATCAGGTGTTGTCATAGAACGTATCAGAATTAACGGCGGCGGTGCTAAAAGTCCTTTATGGTGCAGAATCATAGCCAATGTTCTCAATGTTAAGGTAGATAAAATCAATAGTGAAGAAGGACCTGCTTTTGGGGCCGCAATATTAGCAGCGGTAGGGTGCGGTCAGTATGCGACGGTTGAGGAGGCTGCAGGCAGGCTGATAAAGGTAATTGAAACGACCCGACAGGATCCTGAAACGGTTCGGTTATATAATAAAAAATACAATGTATTCAAGGATTTATATCCGTGCTTAAAGGGCATGTTTGATCGGATTGTTGAATAAACCGTCCGGCAGCGTGAATATAATCCTATAACTAAATAAATGGATAGATTTATCTCAAACACACAGCTTAATAGTGAACGGATTTGATATTTTAAGATAATTCAGGCTGAGTATGATTAAATTACTGCAGGAAAGAGAAGCAGTCATTTATTCCCAGGCTCACCCTGAATTTTAAAAAGATCAAGTCCGTTTTACATCTTTAGTTTTTGAAATCATATTTCTTCCGGGTTATCACCCGGAAAGTCGAATATATACTACAAAATGGATTTCAAGATATATATTAAATTCTGCCGTCCGATATTGATTTCCATAATTTGGTTTTTGGGACTTTCCGGGAGGCAATCCTTACTGCATTTGTCGTGTAAAAAAATTCCTCCATCTTGCGAATCCATATCAAGTATGGTAAGATTAATCCTATATTTTGATGTAAGGCAGGAGATAATTATGAAATTCAGACCGTGTATCGACATCCATAATGGAAAAGTAAAACAGATAGTCGGAGGCAGTTTATCGGATCGGAACAATATTGCGGTAGAAAATTTTGTTTCGGAGCAGGATGCTTACTTTTATGCCGCCCTTTATAAAAAGGATCATTTAAAAGGCGGGCATATCATTTTACTCAATCCAGGCGGAACGGAATATTATAAGCAGGATTGTGCCCAGGCTCAAAAAGCTTTAAAAGAATTTCCGGGAGGCCTGCAGATTGGCGGGGGAATTACGGATGAGAATGCCGTTTCATTTCTGAATCAAGGTGCATCCCATGTCATAGTTACCTCCTATGTATTTAAGGAGGGAAAGATTCATTACGGCAATCTGCTCAAACTTGTAAAAGCAGTTGGAAAAGAAAGACTGGTACTGGATTTAAGCTGCAGAAAAAAAAATGGCAATTATTATATCGTAACTGACCGGTGGCAGAAATTTTCGGATGTTTTCATCAATAAAGATACTTTAGATGCTTTATCCGAATATTGTGACGAATTTTTAGTCCATGCTGTGGATGTTGAAGGGAAAGCCTCCGGTATTGAAAGAGAATTGGTTCAGCTTCTCGGAGAATGGAAGAAAGCGCCTATTACCTATGCAGGAGGAGTGAGAAGCCTTGAGGATTTAGAAAGTCTGAAAGAATTAGGACAGGACAGCCTGGATGTTACCATAGGAAGTGCGCTGGATTTATTTGGCGGTCCCATGAAATATACGGAAGTATTAAGCATGCTAAGGTGAAAAAGGTAAAAATTATTTTTCACACACTGCCAGGGAGGTAAGGTAAAATAAAGTAGGCAGTTCATACGGAAGGAAGTTAAAGATGCAGGCATATACCGGATTTGCACAGGTTTATGATATATTTATGGATAATATACCTTATGATGACTGGACAGACTACCTGACCGGGCTGTTAAGGGAGTATGGAGTTAAAGAGGGTCTGGTTTTGGAACTTGGCTGCGGTACAGGGAATATTACGAGGCGTCTGGCTGCCGGGGGTTATGACATGATAGGGATTGACAATTCCGAGGAAATGTTGGAAATTGCCAGAGATAAAGAATACAGTGATGATTCCGCAGATGTTTATGGCAGCCCTATACTCTACTTACGGCAGGATATGCGCAGTTTTGAGCTATATGGAACAGTCGGTGCGGTTGTAAGTATCTGTGACAGTATGAATTACGTTACCTCAGAACAGGATTTGTTAAGGGTGTTTCAATTAGTTAACAATTATTTGGATCCCGGCGGCATTTTTATATTTGATATGAATACGGAATATAAGTATAAAAATATCCTGGCTGACAATATCATAGCGGAGAACCGGGAACAATGCAGTTTTATATGGGAAAATAATTATGATGAAAAGAAACAAATAAATGAATACAATGTAACTGTATTCGTTAAGCTGGAAGATGATGCAGGTGTAACGGAAGCGGAAGAAGATGAATTGG
>JAATEU010000315.1 GCA_015655565.1 Clostridiales bacterium | reverse complement strand
ATTTTATAATAAATTATTTTAATAAGTATATTACGGAAGACGGTAAGATTTTATATTATGAGCCGGATAACTATAATATTGACAGTATCTGTACCGGAAGGGCGTTATTTTTTGCCTATGGTCATACGGGAGAGGAAAAATATTTAAAAGCAGTCAGGCAGTTGGAGGAACAGCTTAAAGTACAGCCGAGAACTAAGTCGGGGAATTTCTGGCATAAAAAGATCTATCCCTGTCAGATTTGGCTGGATGGGCTTTTCATGGCACAGCCGTTTTATATGATGTGTGAAACCAGACTTGGGAAAAAAGGACAATATGCGGATATTGTGAAGCAGTTTAAAAATGTCAGGGAATTATTATATGATGAGGAGAAAAAACTGTATTATCACGGATATGATGAAACCGGGAGTATGTATTGGGCTGATCCTGTAACCGGGAGGTCAGCAAATTTCTGGCTCCGTTCCATGGGGTGGTATGTCCTTGCCCTGATTGATACCCTGGAAGAAATGTCTGAACAGATATTTGAGTATTATAAAGAATTGGAAGTTTTATTTAAGGAGGCCGTAAAAGGGTTGCTTAACTATATGGATCCCGATACGAAATTATTTTATCAGGTAATTGATAAACCGGAAGTTAAGGGAAATTATCTGGAGACTTCGGGTTCCGCCATGATAGCGGCAGCTATATTAAAAGCCTGCCGGATGAAAGTTCTTCTGCCGGAAAAATACCAGAATACCGGGGAAGAAATCCTGAATTTCATAGTTGAAAATAAATTAATAGAAGCGGACGGAAAACCTGTATTAAAAGATATTTGTGCCATGGCAGGGCTTGGGACTGAAAAGGAGAGGGACGGCAGTGTGGACTATTATCTGTCGGAACCGGTAGTGTGTGATGATCATAAAGGGGCGGGGGCATTTTTCATGGCTTACGGGCAATGGTTATTACTGCAGGAAGTGTGAAAAAGAAACTGCTTTGCAGTTTCTTTGGAAATATGAAAATAAAGCCGGAGGGGCTTTATTTTTGTATTTCTTCAGATTTTTATGCGCCATTTGCGGCTGCTGGAGGCAGCCATGTCGCGAAGTGTGAAATAAACATGTTTCATACCCATTATTTGAGGCAGTATCGCAAGCAGGCCTGCGGTATGCCATGGGAGCAGGGAAGGAGTATAGGATGGAATTTCAGGTGATTTATCATTCAGCCAGAAGTCTGGTGTTTGAATTACAGAAGGAAGGTATTTATGAAACGAAAGAATATGAAATTTATCTGGACGGGGTTCTGGCAGGTAAGGGCAGCAGGATCATCCAGTCCCTTTACGGATTAAAACCGGACCGGACTTACCGCCTGTACCTTAAGAGGGGGGAGGAATGTTCCGAAACCATAACCTTTACTACACGGAAAGAATCAGTAACTTTAAATGTCAGGGATTTTGGGGCAAAAGGAAATGGAATCCAGGATGATACCCAGTTTATCCAGGCAGCTGTTTTATCCTGTCCGGAGGGAGGAAGGGTATACCTCCCAAAAGGAATTTATAAGATAACAAGCTTGTTCCTAAAAAGCAATCTTATCCTGGAAATCGGTAAAAACGCAGTATTGTCGGCTTTTACGGACCGCCGTAAATTCCCTGTTTTACCGGGGCTTATAGAAAGCTATGACGAAACCCTGGAATACAATTTAGGTACCTGGGAAGGAAATCCTCTGGATTGTTTTGCTTCCGTGCTTACGGGAATTAATCTGAAAAATGTGGAAATCTGCGGGGAAGGAACCCTTGACGGCTGTGCGGATTTTGATAACTGGTGGAAAAATCCCAAGGAAAAAGAAATTGCATACCGCCCCAGAATGCTGTTTTTTAACCATTGCGAACATATTACGGTAACCGGGATAACCGTTAAAAATTCACCCTCCTGGAATATACATCCTTATTTTTCAAAAAACTTAAGATTTTTGGATATTAAGGTATTAGGGCCTGCTAATTCCTGCAATACGGACGGCCTGGACCCGGAATCCTGTGAAGAGGTTGAAATTGCAGGCTGTTATTTTTCGGTTGGAGATGACTGTATTGCGATAAAATCCGGAAAGATTTATATGGGAAGGAAATATAAGGTTCCTTCCAGACGGATATGGATCCGCCAGTCCTTAATGAAGGACGGGCACGGTGCCGTTACCCTGGGAAGTGAGATAGCAGCAGGAGTATATCAGCTTAGTGTGAAGGATTGTATGTTTATAGATACGGACAGGGGACTGCGGGTGAAGACCAGAAGGGGCAGGGGAGCAGATTCCGTTCTTGATGATATTGTGTTTGAAAATATCAGAATGAATCGGGTAAAAGCACCATTTGTAGTAAACAGTTTCTATTATTGCGACCCGGACGGTAAAACAGAGTACGTGGCTTCCAAGGAAAAACTTCCGGCAGATGACAGGACTCCCTGTATCAAGAGCCTGAAATTTGTGAATATCCGGTGTGAGAACAGTCATTTCACAGGAGCTTATATTTACGGTTTACCGGAACAGAAAATTGAATCCCTGGTGATGGAAAATATACATATAACCTACGCCAAAAATGCCGCTTCCGGCATGGCGGACATGATGGAGGGCTGTGAACCTGCCTGCAGGCAGGGTATTTATCTGCATAATATAAAAAAAGTGATCCTAAAGGACGTAACCGTAACGGGCTGCATAGGTGATGCGTTTATCTGTAAGGAAGTGGAGGAATTAGAAAATAGCTGCAGTCAGGATTTGTTTTCTCGGACATCTCGGACACCCTTACAAAAAAACATTTGACTTTTCTGAAAGGGAGTGGTAAACTACTTACAATAAATTTAACTCATAGGCGAGATATATTACAGCAATAGTAATGTATTCCACTTTTTTTATTCGATATTTTAGATTGACTAATCAATCTAAAAGGGAGGCGGTAAATTTGAATACGGATGCAGTAATTCTTGCAGGGGGTTACTCCAGCAGGGCCAATGCTTTTAAGATGGAATTGAACCTGGAGGGCAAACCCATATTACGGTATGTTATAGATGCATTTTTACCTATTTGTAATCAGATTATTGTGGTTGGCGGCTTTCAGATAGAACGTCTGTATCCTTTAGTTCAAAATTGCGGTAAAAAAGTAAGGGTAGTATACAATGAAGATTATCCCAAAGGAATGTTTTCTTCCGTAAAAAAAGGAATTTCCGAGGTTACAGGCTCCCAGTTTTTTTTAACGCCGGGAGATTATCCATTTATTACAACAGATATTTGCAAACTGTTATTAGAACACAGCGGACAGATAGTGAAACCGAGATATGGGATGAAAGGAGGACATCCCATTCTTTTGCCTTATGATTGTATGGAAGAGATTCTGGCAGAAAAGGAAGATTCTAATTTAAAATTATACATGGATAAAAAGCAGGTAAAACAGGTGGAAATTGAGGATGAAAGCATATTATTGGATATAGATACACCATTTGATTATGAAAAGGCAAAGCTGTTAAAAAGTCTTAGGAAGGATTAATAGTGTGAAAAGGCATCGTATTTTCACACTTCGTTAAAATAAATTGATTCACCATTTAAGCGTTATCGCAAGCGGGCTTGCGATACCCACAGGAACAGGAGCGGAATAGATGGATTTTGGAATTGTAAACGGCAGAGTTTATATTGACGGGGAATTTTATGAAGAAAATCTTTATGTAAAAAACGGGAAAATTGAAACCATAACCAAAGCCTTTCTGCCCTGTAAAAAGGAATATGATGCAAAAGGCAGGATGGTGCTTCCCGGATTTATTGATCCCCATGTGCATTTTCATTTAACCGTGGGAGCCAATACCTCTAAGGATGATTTTTATACCGGATCCATACAGGGAGCTTTAGGCGGTGTCACTACTTATATTGATTTTTTAGATCCCATTAGGAAAGCCGACCAGTTTGAACGGGCGTTTTGCAGCCGCCTGGAATCAGCCGGAAACAGTACTACCGATTATGGATTCCATACAACCGTAGCCAATCCCGAAGATAAGGCGGAAGCCATGCTGCAGGCAGGGTTAAGCAGGGGAATTCCATCCGTGAAGTTATTTACCACCTACTCCGATACGGATCGGAGGACTTATGATGATTATATCGATTCCCTGTTAAAAGTATCCAGGGAATTAAAGAGCAGGATTGTCATTCATGCGGAAAATGATCATATGGTCAGCACCCGAAAAGATATATTAGTCAAAGACCACGAAAAGTCAAGACCTGCAATCAGTGAAAGAACAGAAATATTAAAGCTTGCTGAAATAGCAAAGGAGAGGGACGGTTTACTCTATATTGTACATGTCAGTGCGGGAAGTTCGGTGGAACTACTGGCACGGTATTATAAAACAGAGCTGGAAAATAAAAATATTATTTTAGAAAGCTGCCCCCATTATTTCTTATTTAACAGCGATTATTATAAAAAGACGGACGGATATTTATATACCATGACGCCCCCTCTTCGGGAGGAGAAGGAAAGGCTTCTTATCAGGAAACATATCGAAGATTTTACGGTAATCGGGACGGATCATTGTCCTTTCGATATCAGTTTAAAAAAGGCTGCCTGCACCTGTCAGATACCCATGGGAGTCGGAGGAATCCGTTATTCTTTTGTTGCCATGTTCACCGAATTCGGACCTTCCGTAATCCCTAAGTTTACCGACGGGCCGGCGAAAGCCTATGGAATGTTCCCGGATAAAGGCACCCTGATACCGGGGGCGGATGCAGATATTGTAATATTTGATGATATTCCGGAAGAGGTCATTACGGATACGGATTCCATCTATAATAAGAAAAGGATAAAGGGGAAGATTCCTGATGTATTTTTAAGAGGGGAACAGATTGTACGAAACGGGAATTTCTTAGGAGGACACGGAAAATTCATAAGCAGGAAATTAAATATGTAACCGGTACTGTCAAAATCAGTGTAATGGAGGTAATGCTATGCATAAAATCAGTCAGCCGGTAATTAAAAAAGACCATACGGAAAAAATGGGCGGCGAAGCGAAGTATATTGCGGATTTAAAATTTGCTCGGATGCTGTATGCTGGAATACTCCGATCAACTAAGGCCCGCGCCGTTATTGAAGGGATTAAGATACCGGAATTGGAGGAAGGGTATTATGTCATTGATTATAAAGATGTTACCGGTATTAACTTATTAAAGGTAGTAACCAGTGAACAGCCCATATTTGCGGAGAATAGAGTGAATTTCATCGGTGAAGCAATTCTTCTGGTAGCCGGTGAAGAGGAAAAAAGGGTTAATGAAATCGTTGATTCCATTGAGATAAGATATAAGGAAGAGAATGCGGTTTTAACCCTGGAAGAAGCAGAGATTTTTACTTCCGAGTATGAATATAAAAAAGGAAATTCAACCGAAGCTTTTGGGCAGGCAGCCAGGGTAATCGAAGAAACCTTCCGGACCGGATATCAGGAACAGGCATATATTGAGCCACAGGGAGTCATAGGCTGCTTTCAGGATAATAAAGTAACCATATATGGTTCCATGCAATGTCCTTATTATGTGAAAGATGCGGTAATACAAACCTTAGGATTCAAAAAGGAGCAGGTTCAGATTATACAGGCGACTACCGGAGGAGGCTTTGGCGGCAAGGAGGATTATCCCTCCTTATTGGCCTGTCAGGCAGCGGTGGCGGCGGTGAAAATTAAAAGACCGATACGGTTGATTTTAAACCGCAGGGAGGATATGTCGGTTACCCCCAAAAGGCATCCGGCTCATCTGGTATACAGGGCGGCCCTGGATTCAGAGAATCATATCGCAGGAATGGATGTAGATATTAAATTGGACGGCGGGGCTTATGCCGGTTTATCCAGTGTAGTATTGCAGCGTTCCCTCATATCAGCAACGGGAGTTTATTTAATCCCGAATATTAAGGTACATGGCAGGGTTATGGTAACCAATACGGTTCCCAATGGTGCTTTCCGCGGTTTTGGTGCTCCCCAGAGCTTCTTTGCAGTGGAAACCTTTATGGCACATTTAGCGAAAGAAATAGGTGCCGGGCCGCTGGAATTAAAGAAAAAGTATCTGGTGAAACAGGGAGACTCAACGGCTACCGGCGGCAAATTTCATTATCCTGTCATTTTGCCCCGGATGCTTGGTAAAATAGAAGAGATGTCTGGCTACAGCAGTAAAAAGGAGTCCTACCGTAATCAAGGCACAAGATTTAAGAAAGGAATCGGAATGGCCTTATTCCTTCATGGCTGCGGATTTACCGGTTCAGCGGAACGGGATTATATTCAATCCGTTGTAAAGCTTGTAAAATATGAAGACGATACCCTGGAAATACTGGCAAGCAATACGGATATCGGCCAGGGACTTAAAACTACCCTGAGCAAGGTAGTTGCAGAGGTATTGGAAATTCCGCTGGAACAAATCAAATATTCAAATCCTGACACGGACCGGGTGCCTGATTCAGGACCTACGGTAGCTTCCAGGTCCCTGATGATTGTAGGAAAACTTCTGGAAAGAGCCTCCGGGAGATTAAAGGATACCTGGAAATCAGGTGAATACCAGGTGGTGGAGGAACATTACAGGCAGCCTTACATGATACCCTGGAATCCGGACACTTTTTCAGGAGATGCCTATCCAACCTATTCCTGGGGAATCAATGTGGTGGAAGTTGAGGTGGATACCTTACTGGCAACCACCAATTTACTGGGTGTCTGGGGAGTTTATGATGTGGGCACGGTAATTGATGAAACCATTATGAGAGGCCAAATGGAAGGCGGTATGCTTCAGGGCTTTGGATATGGCTCCATGGAAAAGATGGAGAGCATCAACGGTATTGTCAGGCAGGGAAGCATAACGGATTATATGATTCCAACAGCAAAGGACACCATACCGTTTGAAACGGCAGCCCTGGATAATCCCTATGATGAGGGACCTTTTGGCGCAAAAGGAGCCGGAGAGCTTACCATACTTGGTACGGCACCGGCTTATGCAGAAGCCGTGGAGCAGGCAGTCGGAGCCGGAATTTACAGTATTCCCATAACACCGGAAAAGCTGATTGAACTGATATAATTTTGCGGCAGCCCCCTGGAGAATGAAAAGGAAGGTGAGTTGATATGATAGAGTTTGAATTAAATGGTGAAAAGGTACAAGTGAAAAGTGATCAGTCTTCCCGTTTATTGGATATCTTAAGGAATGAATTTGGGCTTATGGGGCCAAAGGAAGGCTGCGGTGAAGGAGAATGCGGAGCCTGTGCGGTAATTATAAATGAGAGGCTGATCAATTCCTGTCTGGTAGCCCTGGGTAGTTTAGCGGGTGCAAAAGTCCTGACCATGGAAGGTTATCGGAGTTCAAAACGGT
>JAATEU010000563.1 GCA_015655565.1 Clostridiales bacterium | reverse complement strand
TTTCATGGTCAGCCTTAATTGCTTTGGCAGGAATTAAAGTCGCACTGAGAATTGCCTGTTCTTTAGGTATACCATATTGAATAACATTTTTTAAGGCTTTATAAATAGTAGTGGTGGAACCGGCAATGGTTCCGTCCTCCAAAGTTGCTTTTGAATCTTTCACATATACCTTTTGTCCGCCAAGTTCGTAGGTTCCGTCCTCTAATCCGGCTGCACTCATGGAATCGGATATGAGTATAAGTTTGTCGGAATCAACTTTAAACATCATGCGGATAACAGACGGATGAATGTGTATTCCGTCGCAGATTAATTCGGCATGGATATCAAAATCCGAAACGGCACCGATTAAACCGGGTTCCCTATGGTGCAATCCGTTCATGGCATTAAATAAATGGGTTACATGGGTAGCTCCGGCTTTTATTGCTTTTGAGGCCAAATCATAGCCGCAGCTGGTATGGGCCAGGGATATAATTTTTGATTTGCTGTATTTTTGTATAAAACCGATGGAATTTGAAAGCTTTGGATCCAGATTGATGATTCGGACATTATCTCTGGAGAGTTCATTTAATTCATTATATTTCGCTTCATCTAAAGGCAGCAGATACCGGATATCATGTGCTCCTTTTTTGTCGGCTCCAAGAAATGGGCCTTCCATGTTGATTCCTATAATCCGGCATCCTTTTGTCAGGGTGCCCATGGCTTCTTTAATACGCAGCATAGCTCTTTTATATGTGCTGTAATCAATTGTCATAGTTGTTGCTAATATGGAAGTAATCCCATTTTTAGCATAGAAATCACACATTTGCTCCATTTCACCCACATCTGCGGTGGTAAAGTCATATCCGATACAGCCATGGGAGTGCAACTCAATAAAGCCCGGTATTATTAATTTACCGGTACAATCCAAAGAATTCCGGGAATTGCTGCTTTTACCAATAGAAATAAAACGCCCGTTGTGAGTTTCAATATCTGTTTTTTGAAATTTTCCGTCAATTAATACTTCTGCATTTTTATAAATCATAACTGCCTCCTATTCAAAACAATACACAACAGTTAAATCGGGATGAAACTGCAGTATGGAAGCAGGTACATCCGGGGTTACCGGGCCATGTTAAATACGTAAAGCGGCCTGTTCTGCCATAGCCGACATGCCGAAAACTCCAGCATTATTACCAAGTTTGGCTGCAACAATCCTGACATTTTTAAAGTTATCCATTATTTTGTCTTTAATTTTACAGTTTATGGATTGAATCAGATAGCTTTGCCTCATTATTCCGCCCCCTAATACGATACAGGGGGGATTAAAAATATGAATAATGTTAATTAAACCCCAGATAATTTCAGCAATCCAGCAGTCTACGATATCTTTCACTTTCGTATTGCCGTTTTCCAATTCATGAAATATATGCAGTCCGTCGGTCAGTTTTTCATTATAAACCAGGGATTTTTTAACAAGGGCGGCGGTGGAAGCATACTGTTCGTAACAGCCCTGTTTGCCGCAGGTGCATTGTAAACCATTAATATGAGTAATCATATGTCCCATTTCCCCCGCAACACCCCGGCTTCCTTTATATAACTTTTTATTTATGATGATTGCACCGCCGATACCGGTACCATAGGTAAGACACAGAAAGTCGTTTTCACCCCTGCCGGCGCCGTAGCAGCCTTCACCGATTGCGGCTGCATTCACATCATTTTCCACATAAACAGGCTTTTGATATTTTTTCCGAATAAGATCCCTTAATTGTGTTCCCGTATAGTTTGGAATATTGTCATTTGCATAGATTATATATCCCCTGTTGCTGTCTACCTGACCTGCAGTACTGATGCCTATTGCTTCATAATCCTCATAAGAGTCTATGGTATTCATGATATTCCCAATCACATAGGGACCGCCGAGTTTTCCGTCAGAGGAGCATTCGGATGCTTTTATGATTTGTCCGTCCAAAATTAATGCTGATTTTATTGCGGTGCCTCCAACGTCCAATGCTAAAACCTTCATTTTGTCTCCTTATGATTCCTATCTTTTCATGCTGCAATTATAGTATAGTACATCTGATATAAAAATCAAGCAAAAATAAAAATATTTTTTATTTTTAAATAATACGGCCTATATTTTAAAGTAAAACGGGTTGACAGTTGACTTTATTTGATATAAGATTTAAAAAAAGAAAAATATTTTCGTGGAAATATGAAAAATAATTTTAATTGAAATTAACAGAAATGAATTGGCAGAATTTGCATTAATACAGAAAGAAGTGTAAGTTTTTTAAAATGACAGTTGGAATTGGTTGGTATAATCCTTCATAATGTATCTATGCCATGGAGAAGGATGTTTGAGGCCGGTATGGACGTAAATTACAAAACATGACAGAAATCAGCAATTCAATTTCTATTGTAAAATAAGGGAAATCAGGGTAAAATAAAGTAGAAATTGATTTGATGTGTAAATCTGGAGGTTCTTCCCTTATTATTTGAGATGCCAAAGGGGCATTATGTCTGAAAGGTTGAAAGAAAATATAAATAAAGAAAGGATGCCGCCAAGCGATTCTTTCAACCATATTTATTTATGGCAGTACCGCAGACAGGTCTGCGGTATGCAATGGGTATAACAGTGAATAAAAACAAAGAGGTTTTTAAGAGCATAAAAGGCGGGTTGATTGTATCATGTCAGGCATTGAGCAATGAGCCTCTTTATAGTTCCTATATTATGTCCAGAATGGCATATGCGGCACAGCTTGGGGGTGCCTGCGGAATTCGGGCGAATACTCCGGAAGATATTAAAGAAATAAAAAAGACTGTAAACTTGCCTGTAATCGGTTTATATAAACAGGTTTTTGAGGATAGTGAAGTATATATAACACCAACGGAAGAAGCCGTCGATGCTCTTATGGACAGTAATCCGGATATTATAGCCATGGACGCAACAAACCGCCTTCGTCCTTACGGATTTAGCCTGGATGAATTTATTGGCAAAATCAGAAATAAATATCCGGATATGCTGTTCATGGGAGACTGTTCTACCATAGAGAATGCCGTACATGCTGAAAAGCTTGGGTTTGACCTGGTAGGGACTACTTTATGCGGGTATACGAAAGAAACCAAAGAAATGCAGCTTCCCAATTTTAAATTAATGAAAGAGCTTGCAGCTGCCGTGAGTATTCCTGTAATTGCAGAAGGGGGGATTTGGACGCCGGAACAGTTAAAATCTGCTTTAAGCAGCGGGGTTTATGCGGCAGTTGTAGGAACCGCCATAACACGTCCCATGGACATAACAAAGAGGTTTGTATCAGCAATAATAACATCGTAAAAAATAAAAGGAGTAAGGGGTATGAATGGAATTTTTGCCAGGATAGAAGGCAGTTACGCAAAATTTACAAAATCTGAAAAAATGGTTGCGAATTTTATTTTTGAGAATCCCCGGAAGGTGCTGTATACCTCCATAACGGATTTGGCTGAAATGTGCGGAGTGGGAGATACAACCGTGTTCCGGTTCTGTAAAGTGCTGAAGTTAAACGGTTATCAGGAATTTAAAATGCTGCTGGCCCAGGACATTGCCAATAAGAAAGGTACGAATAACGCAATTGCAGGAACTATTGAACTTGAGGATGATGTGAAAACAGTATGTAAAAAGGCTTTGTCCACCAATATCGCAGCTTTAAATGAAACCTATCATGTATTGGATTTTGATGCAATAACAAAGGCAGTTGATTTAATCTCCGCTGCTAAAAGAATTCATTTTTTCGGAATGGGTTCCTCCGGGGTCATTGCTTTGGAAGCTAAGCAAAAGTTCATGAGAATCCTGCCCAATGTGGAGTTTGTATCCGACTGCCATATGCAGTATATGGCAGCATCCCTTCTTTACAGCAGGGATTTGGCAATTATTTTTTCCTATTCCGGTTCCACAAAGGATACGATTGAAATACACAAACTTGCAAAACAAAATGCATGTAAATCCATCTGTATAACAAGATTTTCAAAGACTGCCCTTACAAGCCGGGCGGATGTTGTTTTATTATGCGGTTCCAACGAAGGGCCGCTGGACGGCGGTGCTTCTTCGACATCTATTGTGCAGTTATATTTATTGGATATTTTATATTTGCAATATTTTATCAAGCACTATAATCAATCCGGTGATAATAAGGCAAGAACCACCGAATCCATATCTTCTAAATTATTATAGGAAAAGTCATTAAGAGGAATATCCGTTTGGAGGCCTAAGCCCATCTGCACTGTCATTGCGCAGGGATGGGTTGTTTTATTAATATAAGACGGCCGGTTTTTACCGGTAATATAAACTGTGACGCGAATATTAGGGAAAATTCATAAAATATGTCGAAAATGGATTATCAATACGTAGTTATTACTACATATATATAGGGCGAAGTATTAAGAATTATATAAATTGCTATATTTGTATAAAAATATTACATTACTATTGAACATTAATTATAAAAGTGTTACTATCAATTATGTGGCTAAAAAGCTAAAATAAATGAATAGGAGATGAGTAATTTGGATTTTAATGTAGTATTCTTTGAAGTTGCCTCCATTATCATTTCTATCCTTGCATTTGGAGCTGCATTATGGCTCTACAAATGGGTAGCATCACAGCCCTCCTCCAATAAGCGTATCGCAGAGGTTGGCAAGTTGATAAGGAATGGTGCAAACACATTTTTAGCAAAAGAGTATAAAACACTTTCACGCTTTTGCGCAATAGCAGCTGTTATTATTTTTATTTTCCTGCCTTCACCTGTATGGAACGGTAATGTGGGAGCTAATATCATGATGGCTGTGTCTTATTTATTCGGAACTGTTTTTTCCGGTATTGCCGGAAAAGTTGGTATCAGCATTGCAACGATAGCTAATATCAAATCTGCAGAAGCTTCCACGAAAGGCATAAAACCTGCTTTTATGTCGGGTTTCCGGGGTGGGGCTGTTATGGGAATGGCAGTAGTTGGCTCCAGTCTGCTGGGTGTTACTTTAGTCCTCCTTATAACAGACAATACGACTGCTTTACTGGGCTTTCGCTTTGGTCCCAGTTCTATGGCGC